>NZ_JAEMUC010000027.1:0-4480 GCF_018342455.1 Neochlamydia sp. AcF95
AATTTTTGGATTTCTACTTTTTTAGCTTACCATTAAAAGGAAATTTACATTTTTTCTTTTTAAAATTGATGCAATGAGGAAGTTTTTTAGGGTAAATCAGGTTGGACTAATCTAAACTTTTATTGCTCATTAATGCTTAACTATTGCCGTTTCAGTAGCCATTTGAGATTTAATATTCTTAATAGCAGTTGAGATCTCGATTTTCGCCGTAGGAGGGGCAGACGTAAAAGAACTTTCAGCAAAATTTAGGGCCTCTGTAAGATTATTTCTATCAAAATAAATTTGCGAAATAATCATCTGAAGACGCCAAAGATGTTCTTTATCCTTAGGGCCAAACTTCTGGATATAATTGACAAGAGAAGCTACGGCTAGATCAGCTGAGCGCTTATCACCCGCCTCGGTATAGCCTTCAAAATCAATAAGAGCTAGATGATAATGAGTCATCTTCTCGTTATTAGGATCCATTAACTGCAACTCTTTCTTTAATGCCTTAGCTTCAGCGAGCCCAGACAGGCCCTCTTGAGTCATTTTGCGATAGCGTTCAATCATGAAAAAGTGGCTATCTTCCGAATTAACCCCTACTTTAATAATTTGGTTAATATCGCTCTCATATCCAAAATTTTGGGCTACTTCATAAAGTTTTTTAAGTTCAGCGCTAGAATACTTGTGTTTGTTTATAGCCTCTACCTTTTTTTGATAGTCAGAATAGTCCGCGACAATTTTTGAAAGGTGGGCGGCATACATCTTTCCGCCTCCTGCGCGATAGCCAGTGATGCCGATCTGCTTTTGTTGCTGGCCATCTAAAATGATTAAAGTAGGAAAACTACGTATATTATATTTTTTTTGGAGTTGTTTGTTTTGGACAGCTAAGGGAGTGGGAAGGGTAGAATTTACTGGAAAATCTAGTCTCATAAAAATAAATTTATCACCTACTGCTTGCGCAAATTCGGGCGTATCAAAGCTTTCTTGCTCAAGCTTGGAACACCAAGTACACCAGTCTGAGCCAGTAAAAAATAAAATAATGGGCTTAAATGTTGCTCGGGAAAGGTTTTCTGCTTCCTCATAATTGGTCATCCACTGGAGGGAATCAGTGGAGATACCTTGAGCAGGAGTCATAAAAAAGGTAACTCCCACCATCATACTGCACATATAGGTTAACACTGGCCTCATATATATTTTTCCCTCTTGAAAATGAATTTAAACTCATGTTACTATACTTTTTTTTAATGCATATTAACTAATTAATTTATATCATGCAATCCTTTCCTCCTACCGTAGTTTTACGGCATCATAAAGAAAACCTTAAAAAATGCAGCTTAAGGGGTCTAGAAGGAGTTGAAGATTTCCATTTTTATACCTATCCTAAAAGCATTTTACCTTCTCTCGTAGGATATACCATGTTGGCGTTGGAGGCTCCGGTTTTATCTTTAGAAGATGCAGGGCAGGGCCTATTTATTTTAGATAGCACCTGGCGCTATGCAGAAAAAATGCTAAAATTTGTGGAAAGGCATGCCGATCTACCAAAAAGGAGTCTGCCTCCTCATTTTCGCACCGCCTATCCTCGGCGTCAAGAAGATTGCATAGATCCAGCACGTGGATTAGCCTCTATAGAGGCTATTTATGTTGCTTATATGCTTCTAGGGCGTGATACTACTCAAGTGTTAAACCACTATCATTGGAAGGAAGATTTTTTGAAAATCAATGGATTAGAAAAGGAAGAGGGAAATTCTACGATGGCTTAAGTTAAAAAGCTCTGGATCACAAGCGATAACCTTATGGGCAGGTAGTTGTCTAATCGCTTAAATTCCAAAAAAACTTTTTCCTTGTAAGTGTTAAGGCTACTTTCTTGCTTTTTACAAGAGAAAGCACAAAAACCCCTTATAAAATTTTTTGATTTAAATTTTGGATACATTAAATAAAGCTAACAATTCTAAGGTTTTCTTAAGGAAGTTTGGTTGGAGACTTTCCCTCCAAGGTTATCCATCTACATGATACCATTTCGAACCAGTTGCATTGAAACCAATTGGGGCAAACTCTTAGGTTCAATTCAGTCTACTCCTTAAGCTTGTTCTATTGGGTATTATCTTAACTCATCGTACGCAGATATAAAGTTTCTTTGTAAAGTTTACGGTTCTTGATAAGCCATCTGGTTGGCTTTAAGGATTAACTGTATCTTGAAACAAAGTGATTGAGAGGGAGTTAAAAATTCAAATTCGCAACTAGCGAGAAGAGAGGCTAAAATATGGTTTCTTTGAGAGCAAAAAATTTTAAGGGGAGACTTTTTAAGGTTAGTATTTTGCTTTATCCCTTGGTAATCTTCTTCTGTCTTCCGCCGTTTGTGAGAGTTTTCATAGATTCGTTCAGGCTCATGATTTTAAGTCATTAGTCCGTGCAATAGGGAGAATCCCTATAGAATCGTCCTTGTTTTTGAAGATCTGCGTTTTCACCTCGCAAAAGTGTATGATTTCTTAATCACTTTAGACGGTTAGGAAAAGTATAATCGCCCTTGTTAATAATGCTTAGAAAAAGATTAATCTTTTTTACTTGACTTTCCTTCGCTATGAAAAAATGCCAGCAGGCGATTCTGTTTTTATCCGTACAGGGCTTTTCTTCTCTCGTATCATCAATAATCTACATCTCCCTTGTTTTGGTATAGATGATCCTCTTGCCTTTTAACCTATTGCCAGTGCTTTCGATCCCCCCTTAGATTGTCATTAGGAAAAGTGGTGAGGATCTTAGCTGTCTAAAGGATTGGATACTCGTGTAGCTATCGCTTGCTGGTTTTGGTTGATAAAATAGCCAGTATAAATATCAAGAAAATCGAATTTCATTTTTTCTCCCTCTTTAAAAGCAAAAGCTTCTGAGAATAGTTTTATTAATTCATTTATCTGTAAGGAAAAGATAATTAAGTTGAATAAATACTGTATTTTAATCTTTTAAAATATAATAATTGAAACTTATATGAATAAACCATTAGCCCTTATAAAGGAGTTAATTTATGTACTTTACAAGCATGCCCGCTTTTGGATTTGAAACTTTTGCTTGCAATGCCGAAGATTGTTATAAAGAAATGATTAAAAAAGTTAAGCAGAGAACATCTGATTTACAACAAAGAAAAATGTCACAGCTAAATGTACAGATAGCAGAATTAAAAGAAATCTCTAGCTTTAATGATCCCGATTATCAAAAAGTCGAGGATGAATCAATTAACAATGCAGCTAAAGATGCATGGAAAATTGCCAACATTATAAAAGCATTAGGGTATATTCCTTTAATCGGCACCCTAATTGGTCTGTCGCGTATTTCAATGGCCGCGAAAACCCTAAAAGAGGAGTTGCCAACTAAGTATAATCACATAGGTCGCGGATGTGTAGAGCTATTGAGTTTAGGATTTTTATTATTGATTCCTGACCTTGTTTTGACGGCCTATAGAGCCTATGATGTAAGAAATAGGAATAATAGATTAGATTCAATTAATCGGTGGGACGTCTGCAAAATAAACATAAGAAATAAACAATACTCTTGTCCTTCAGCTTTATCTCATCGTCCTCATCGATTAGATCCTACTGATCGCCAAAATGCATGCAAAATATTAGATATTCCCCTTGAAAGTGCTAATGATTTAAAATTAATTGAAGAACATTATCAACAAATAACTAAAGGTTTAGAACGAAGAATATCTAAAGTCACAGATGTTTTTGCCGCACGTTTACTGCTTATGCTAGACGATGCTCAAGCTGCTTATAGGACATTAAATAAGTCACATGGACTTTCATAATGACAATGAGAGCGGACGGAGTAAGCTAGCAAGATTTTTACTAAAGCATATTACTCAAAAGACTAGAAAGGCAGTGGTGATAAAGCTTTGAGTCAAAGCTTCACCAGGAAAGCCTATACAAACTATAAACGAGGGCCAAACAATTGATCTCTTCCTTTAAATGCTTATGTTACTTAAATTTTAATGTACCACTAAACTAAGCATTCGTGGTCATTAATGATTACTAACGAGATTCCACAAAAATTTACCCCTTGTAGTAGAAGAGCCTTTGTTAAAAATCAGGGAAATTGCATGAAGATTTTATTTACCATTTAGCATTTCCATCATGTAGTCTCGATTCCACCCGGCTTTTGCTCTCTTGCCCTTAATTCCTGCCTTTGTTTTTGTATCAGCTTTTAGTAGATTCATTGTACATCTTTTCAAAACTGATAGATTTTGGGCACCATGGTCTTTACGGACTTTGCTTTTATCTTCCCCATAAGAAACATCTAATTGCCAATGAACCTTATTCTCTATAGGCCAGTGCGAACGTATGCCTAGCCCATGCTTTTCAGCATTAGCTTTTTCACTAGCAATATAGTATCTAGCCTCTACCGATGTTTTATCTTTAATGCGCCTAGTGCTTCTCATGCAGACCAGAGCATTTAGGTCCACCCATTCTTTTCTTTGAGGCAGCCAATCTAATCCATGGGTACACCAAAC
>NZ_JAEMUC010000028.1:0-8712 GCF_018342455.1 Neochlamydia sp. AcF95
CCTCCTTATTTGAATTTAGAAAAAGGCTGTTTGCAATTCTCAATAGCTGCTACTTACGGAGTTCGTTTAAATGGTATAATTTACAATTTTTTATGGTCAACAAAGGCCATATATAGGCCTAGGAAACAGAAAAACATCCAATGTATGGTTGGCTTTTGAGTAGGTCTCTAAAGCTGATTCAAAAAGTTCTCACCACTTTCTCGCAATTTTTCTCGAATTTTATATTTAAGGGCAGAATAGACCAAAAGGCATAGAATCATTACCATTAAAAGGGTTTCAATTATTTCTGGCTTTTTTAGAAAGAAAGAAGAGACTAGGAAATAGGGGCTTTTCAAGAATCTAAATCCTCTTACTACACTTTGCTGTGCTTTTATATGTTTTCAACAGCTCTTGTGCAGGAAAATATGATCTTAATTTCTTTAAATAGTATTACTTTCTCCTACATGCTTTATCACTTAAAAAGCAAGCATCCATGCCTTCATTATGTAAACCTATGATTAAATCCTCCTAAAGTCTACAAGGTTATTTCATATAAACTCTTTATTCTTACAAGCTTTTTCTTAAGCTATAACTGCTGACCATGAATAATTTAAAGGCTTCATTAAGCTCCTGAGTAGTAATAGCATTCTCTCCAAATAGCATCTCTAACGATTGTTCTTTTTGCTCACCGTCAGACAATAACTCTCCATTATTTTCCAAGAAATGTTTTCGCTTCACCCAAAGTTTTAGCATATTAAAGAAGTCTGCCCTAGCAATTTTATCAAGCGTATCTTTAAATCTTAAATATACTTTTTCAAAGCGATATTGAACATACTTGAGCCGTTTATTATAGTGCGAAAGAACCCAATCTTCTTTTTTCAGCTGTTCGGCGTTTTCCTTCTCTCTCAGCAGGTTGACATATGTATTGTATTGCGATTTTAGAAAGTGAGACAAATCCGACAAAGTGTTTTCCAATTCAAAAAAGGGTATATATGCTTTAATTAGCTTATGCATTCTCTTATTTTTTTCAAGCAATTGTCGTTTTACAGGATTATCCCAAATTTTTTGAAAAGTCATTCCCTCCAAAATAGAATGCTTAAAACTTCTCTTTAGTCCACTAGTAATTATGAAAACAAACATACGCATACGAACCGAGTAGTTCTCTTCCATAAACGTCCAATACATGCTATAATTCGGAGCATCGTCAAAATTAGGATTAAATAATTTATTGCTACCGAGGATAGTGCTTACGGCTTCTCTAGCCTCTACAATAAGATTCTTGTACAAGAGAGGCTTGAGTGGCTCGCCATATTGTTCTTCCCACTCTTCTAAAAATTTATCTTTGAGATCCGGCTTGGCCTGAAGTTTCATAAAATTTTCATGCTGTTGTTTAGCCTGATTCATGTCGTTTTTTCCCTCGAAGTAAACTCTAGCATCATAAAGGCAAATTTTTTGGCCATCAGAGTTGGCAACACTGTATTCCTTAGAGGCGATTTTATATTGGTCTTGAAAATCCTGCGTCAGCTCTGAATGAAGTGCCGCCCGGCTTTCTTTATTAAAAAGGGAGGAAATATTTTTCTTAAGCGCTTCAAATACCTTTGGACTACTTACCATCCTGAAAAGTCGATCCCATTTCGTATAATAGAAATTAATTTCATCCTCAATACTTCGGAAATTGGAGAATCTTCTAGGGAAGAATTTGACCAAGAAATGCATAGTTAACTCACGTTCTTTCATCAACTGCAATAAAGACTCTTGTACGTCGCTCTCATTAACAAGCAATTTAAAATTGTCGCTGAAATTACCGCTCACCTGCGGCCGTCCAGCACTGTCGTCAACATTAAGCGAATTGGTCTCCAGATGAATGCGGTCCAGAAATATTCGAAAATTATTCACACACGGAAAGTTGCCCCATTTGAACCCATTACCGAAATATAAATCATCAAAGACGCCCTGAGAGATGTCATCCATCTGGGTGTAGAGCTTTCTCAGACGCGGGCGATTTTCCTCATAATAGCCTTGGGCAACTTGCTGAATTTCTTTATCTACTTTCATCCAATCCAGCATCAGTGAACAAAACTTCTTTCCATGCTGCATAGAAAACTCATTTACCATTTTAATAATCTTATCTCCTAAATCTTTTGCTTCAATAGCAATTAATTGCTCGATATCAGGAGCGACGTAACTTAAGCGTTTAGGTTTTTCTCCAAGCTCGGGATCCTTAACTCGAATGCTTTGTACTTGGCTAAATAGCGGTCGATCTAGCCCATTTTCAGGGCGGAGTTTTTCTTGAATATAAGTTGCATGATGTGTAAGAACAGACGCCGCATACTCGGCTAAGATGATGAGCTCTGAAGCCTTGGCTGGCATGGAAGGATCTAAAAGTGACCGTTCATTTAAGAAATCCCAACGTTTATTATCTCTATAGTACAAGTTTTTACCGGTTTCATCGGCCTCATCCTCCAAGTATTCCCCCTCCTCCCTATTTTCTGGCATGAGCTGCAGTCCATTGCCGTGCTTATCCAGCATAGTAATGAGCGGGCGCCCATTATTGTATGCTTTCGGCAAGCAGACTGGATGGTGCGGAACCACCCCAGGAGGGCAAAATCGTTCAAACAGGCAGCAGATCCACTTAAATAACGTACTTTCGGAGTAACAAGCGTTGGCATGAGGCAGCTGTTTAGCCAACCTACTGTAGATATGAAATTTCAAATGAGGCTGATTTAAAAATTGCTTTAAATCATCTTGACCCACTTGAAATTCAAGTACTTTTAAGAAAAATACTAGGTCA
Organism: Neochlamydia sp. AcF95; assembly: GCF_018342455.1. Lineage (NCBI taxonomy): Bacteria > Pseudomonadati > Chlamydiota > Chlamydiia > Parachlamydiales > Parachlamydiaceae > Neochlamydia > Neochlamydia sp. AcF95. Next base: position 2,771 of record NZ_JAEMUC010000028.1, read on the forward strand.
TGATAAAGTTCGAAATCACCTCGTGTCACCATAAGGCCAGACTTGTAGACAACAGATGACCAAGGCTTATTAAGAAAAATTTTGTAGGCATCTATGCTGAGAATCCAATTATCTACTAGTTGTTTCTCTTTTATCATTTTCATCAAATATTCTTGCGGCATATATTTCTCGGAAGGAATATTTATGAATTCTTCTTCCCAGCCTCCAATAACACTTACTTTGGCATCTAGCTCGTAGTTTAATATTAGCTCAAGCTCCATCACAGCATGAATGAAATCTACTTTTGACTGCTTTACTTGGCCTGGATAAACCATTAGAGCTAAATCACCAAACGGATGAAGGTAATCCTGATAAGGTGTGTGTAACGAAGGATGTAAAATGTCCAGGTTTAAGCTCAAATTCAAGCGGTCCAAATGATCCTTAATATCAAATATCTTTTCCCCAAGATCATGGCTGATCATCGAATTCCGTTTTGGCTTTTCGACTGATATAAGATCAAAAGAAATAGGATTGCTGTTAGAAAGGATGCTATTAGTATCGAATGCCAAATATTCGAGATTCCAACGCATGGCGTGAGGAGCTAACATCAGGGGATAATGTGCCATCATTTTTCGCATTATACTGAGCCACAGAAGGTGCTGGGGAGATAGGATATGGCGTCCATGATTCCATAATGATGGCCGATCGGTAATAAGCTGGGCCAATTCTCCGATGTCCTGCATCTCATATTCGGCGCTCAGAAGATGGATGCCCTTACTTGACGAAGAGGGGTTCTTCTCTTCCAATTTGAGAATTCGAGAAAAAGTCGTACCAAGTTTGCCAATTTTACGTACGAAAAGTTTTGAAAAATGCTCAGCTTTAGTTTGATCACCAACGATTTTGTAAGCAATTTTAAAATAAAAGATCAGCTCGTCTTTTTTATCTTTGAGAGTAGGAAAGGCAGAAAAAAATTCCTTTTTCAAAAAGACTCTGAAAACTTTAATTTTTTCATACCCGTGTTCAAAACGTGGTAAATTGCCTAGATTAAGTTCCCCAAATCCTTTAAAACCATTCAAATAAGCAATAAGATTTTTTTTAGCTACTTTGCGTTTCTCATCATTTTTGATTTCATCATCTGATGGTAGCCATTGAAGCACTTTGCTTAGCTTCTTAGCCGATAATCTTTGACAAGTAATTTTTCGTTCGATATTTCCCCAGGCCAATAGCATTTTATGATAATCAGAAGTATGTTCGTCCAGCCCAGCGCGATAGATATCTCTAAGCAAGGCAACATGGCGCTTTGCTTCAACCCCTGTTATTTTAAAAACTGCAAACTCTATATCGTTGAGAGTTAAAGCCTTTCGGACATAAAGTATACTAAGTTCAGCTTCGGCTTCTCTGCTAAGCTCATCAACTTTATTTTCCAAGTCTGTTTCAATTTGGCTTTTAAAGCTTGATAAAACTTTCATACGAAGCGAATTTAAGCTAGAAGCTTTAGCGGAAAATGAATGAGAGATTTGAGCCGCGTCCAGTTTCTCAATAAAAGTTGTTGTATCTGTAAAAGCAAAACGCGTAAAAATCTTCTCAATAGTCTGGAGATCTTGTTTAGCTTTTTCCCTATCGCGAGTCGTAACTTGTCCGATTGTTTCGAATAACTTTATAGTAGTGATAAAGTCAGCTTTAACCCGGCTCTGAATGTATGGTTCATTGCATATAATCTGGCTTAAAAACAAGTTCAACCTTTGGATAGCCTTAATGCAAGTGCTTTTGTCCTCGTTTATTTCCTCGATTAATTTTGATAAACTAGTCGAATTATTTGTTGAACGGAGATAGGCAATTCTATTAGCTGGAAACGTTTTTAGATTTCCTACAAGTTGAGTCAAATTACTTTCAATAGGTAATTGAACAAGATGTTCTTCTGCTTGGAATTCTTTCAAATACTTTATAAAAGTGCTTTTTGGGTCTGATTTACCTTTGGCTGGTGTTCCTAGATTAGAAATATTAGAGTCGTTAAGGTTATCCTCTGGCCAACCAGCTAGGATTTTCTTTAATAACTCTTTCATTTTTTCAATGAGTTGAGAGAGATGATGGTGTTTTAGTTTAACGTAGAATTTTAGTAAATTACCGTATTCAGTGAGAGATTGATCTGGGTTTTTGAAGGTAGTCTCTGACAATTGGAAAGGACTGACCTGGCTCAACCGCTGAGACATGAGTTTTTTAAGTGCTTCATTTTTTTCAGCATCACGTGTAAGAATTCCTTTAGGCTCTGTATTGTTAGAGTTTTTTTTATCCTTCTTGGCTGAGATACTTTCAAACTTTAAAAATACAAATTGATCAGCTAGATTCTCAAAAGCTCTGGCCAGTTCCTTATTTTTCTTAGGGTCATTGGCTTGGCTTACTGAACTTAATAAATTTTTCATCTCAGCAACAGCGCTGTTTTTGTCCCGAATTCCTGCAGACGGCATCAATCTTGTAATGTCAGAATCCTTAATTAAGTTTTCTCTTCCAATTCGAAGCATTTCGAAAACCAGACTTTTGTTTTTATCAAAATTGGCCTTAGGGTTGAGATTGGGGTAGGCATATTTCTCCCATATATTTGGAAAATGATTTTTCTCCACATTTTCAAGGCCAAATAGTATACGTTTTAAGACGGTCGGCTCTGTACTAAAATCGTCCTTTATTTGATGCCATACACGACGGACATCACGAAACTGCTCTTGCCCACAAAGCATACTTAGAGTTTCCAAGATTTTAATATCGATTAGTTTGGATTGCGTTGTATGGGAGTTAGGAACCAGAGTGTGCTGTTTATAGTTAGTGATCTCCTTTTCAAGCTGCGGAAGTAGTTGTGTCAATAAATCAGTCCATTTTTCTGGCGCTAGCTTTGCGATATCCCAGCTTCGGCTTTTATTGTGATGCAGTTGATTTCTCAGTTTCCCCCAAAGCGGCTTATCTTTCTTTTCGTTAATACTAATCATCAGCGTGGGAAGCTGTTGTCTGGCTTTTTCGCTGAGTATTTTTGAGGCTTCTCCAATAACTTCGATGGTGCGGAATAGAGCTTTAATATGAATGTCATCTTCTCTGAGCCAATTGACAGGGCTTTGCGAATCTAAAGCAGTTTTTACAACTTGAATATTGCGTTCAACCTGTTCCAAAACAAAAGTGTCAAAATCAGGGTAAAACAAGGTTTCGATCTCGTGCAATGCGGAAAGCTTCTCAGGTGCTTCTGATGATAAGGGTGTGGGGGTGTTATTTTCTATATCCTTTAAGGTCACAAATATGGTTACAAGGATTTTTGCGCTTCCTAAAAATTGAGATACAAGTTTTTGAGATTCGTTTTTATAATACGAACTGAGGTTAGGATATTTTGGAAATCTATTGGCAATTTGCCGAGAAATATCTTCCAAAAGTAGCCAATGCCGTTCTAAAATGAAGTCGCTCCATTTTTTTGAAAATTTCTTTTCTTTCGGAATACTTCCAATTCCCCATGATAATTCTAGCAAGGCTTGTAGGGATGCTGATTTAGGATCAGACAATTGTTTACAAATCTTTATAAGCCCTTCTAATTGCTGCGATACCATATCATCTTGAGCTGAATTTTCAGCACTTGCAGAAGGAGAAACCGATAGAGATAGTAGCTTAGAATCAGCCAATCGTTTACAGGGTTGAATACGCCCTTGCAATTGCTGCAAACTTATATTATCTGCATCTGAGTTTTCAATACCTTTGGAAGACGAAAGCTGATATACCTGATTTCCGATCTTTTCAAAAAATTCTTTATCAACTTTCTTATAGATAAACGTCCTGCCGTACTGGCAAATATTAATAGCATCCAACGAGGCCTGCTCTATCGTAGCTTTTCGCACAGGGTGCATATCGTCTGATAGATACCATGTATTATGGCGCTTTAGATAGACATATTCATGTTGGCCTTGATGACAATTGACTTGTTGCAATACGTAATAATGCAGGACGCCATCCTCGCTAGTCACTTGCATCTGCTCCTGAAAAGTCACATGGGTTTCAAGAGCCTCGACTGCCCTTGAATCAAAACTTCCTGATACCTCTAAAATCAATGTTGAAGGCACTTCAAGAAAAGTTTTAGTAGTTTTGATGAGCCTAACATTTGGATACTTTAAATACGTATTCTCACATCCTTCTTTGGGCACATAAACCGCTTTTACGTCACTCTCTGAGAAATCGGTTAAATACTGATTAAGTGCTTGCAAAAGATCAATTTGGCCAGTTTGGCTACTCAGTGTAACGGTATTATCTGATATATGTATGCTTGATTTACCTTCTTTATCCGCAGTGATTAAGCCTGAAGGCCCTAACTCTTTTGAGCTCAAAGTTACTTCTTTAATTTCGGCTTCAGCCACTTCGTCTAAATTGTAATGTTGAATTTGTATACCTTTAATCAATGTAAAAGTTGGAGCTACGTATTCCAGAACCTTGCCTAAGATATCCATAGGGTCCTCATTCGATGAAGAATCGCGCTCAATAAAGTTATAGCGTGTTAAGACTGCTTGAATTTGTGATATCTCTTCTAAGCTTACAACCCCTTCATGACATGCTTGATAATGCACCATCGATCCTTGATTAATCTTATGGATACAGGGCGCTATAACCCCTTGAAGATCGTCTGCGATTTCATTTCTTATTAGATTTACAATCTTGTTAACCATTTGCCGTGTGGTAGATGTTTCTTCAATCTCTTCTTCCTGCTCCATTTGTTGAAGGAGGGGCTCTAAGCAATCGAGAATGGCGCGTTCTCTTTCGGATAAGCTACTCCTGCCTTCTCTTTCTTTCAATTTTGTTAATAATTCATGTCTTTCAGTTATTATTGCTTCTTCCAAAGATTGATGCTTTCGTATTATTTCCCCAATCTTTTCCTTAAATTCATTACTTAAGCTTTTCGTCTTCTCAGCTGCTTGGGGAAAGTTGAACAAAGTTTTTAAATTCTCATCGCAAATTGTATTTAACAACACCGCCACATAACATGAATTGGGATTGCTGTTATGTGCAATTTTTCCAGGTACTTCTTGAGGATTAAAGTTGAGACTATCTTCGCAGATTTGAGGGTCCGTAGTCCCCCTAACACACATTCTTTCTACTGAGTTAGGAGAAACAGAGGTAGGTGGAATGTAGTAACCAGGGATAGACTGAATTGAATGCATCATGATGTTTCTCCTTTAAAGACGATAGCTCGATTTGATTTTAGTTCTTCTAAAATATGAATTACCTTTCCTTGAAACTCTCTTAGGAAGAGCACATCTTGTTTTCGCTATCTACAAAATAGCTTTTCTGCTCAATATCAAAGGCATCTATACTTTTTACCTGTTTGCTTTTCCAAATAAGTCTAAGCAATTTTTGTTGAATAACAAGGTAATAGTATGAATTTAGACCTTCTTTTTCCAGGGTAGTAATAATAAAGTTAGAGGTAGGATCACAATAAGCAGGAAAAAGATTTGGGATCATAAAATTTATTTTTTCAATTCCTGTTATAGAGGGGTGAGCATATGCATTACTTGAGTTCATTTGAGCTTGTTGCATTTACAAATAAGAAAAGTTGCCATATTTACCTACCTCTAAAAAACTGTCAATAATTAAATATTATTTTTGATTATAGCAGCAGCTAAGGTGCAATTATTTAGGCAATCGCTGCTATAAAAAGTAAAATGGATATTTAATAAGACCAACTTAGTAAAAAAGCAACTAAAGCTTTTGCTTTGATAAGTCAAGCCTAGTACTACAGTGGTAATAAAAAATATAGTATGCTATTTTATTTGTTAAATAGGGAGGTGAGGGATGGAATTGAAAGCAATAAACCAAACTATAAAACAAAAAAAAGAAGAGCTAGCTTTATTTTTAAGGCCTTTTTTTAGTCGAGAAGAAGCTAGACAAGTGGCTTTGCAATATACATGGGGGTTAATGAGCAAAGCAGAACGTAAAAACACCTGGCG
>NZ_JAEMUC010000029.1:0-55323 GCF_018342455.1 Neochlamydia sp. AcF95
TGTAATGATTTACTTGTAAAGAAAATATAGCATTTTTTGATAAAAAACTCTCCTAAAATATTATCTCAGGGCAAAAATACTTTAAATCATGTTGAACTACCTTAAGCTTTCTTTGCCAAAGTCAATATTTAGTTTAAAGTTAAGAATTTCTACACTCAAGGGTTCGGGTGTAATTAAAAGTGTTGGCAAGATAAGAAAGGATTAATACATACTGAAAGCGTAGCAATAGGAGGTTGCATATGCTTAACGAAGAAGAAGCTAATAATGTAGTAAATTGCTTAAAGAATCATCCCGGCCTATTAGAATCCATTAAAGATTTATTAGATATTACCGAAGGAGTTAAAGGGATTGAAGCGGCGGATGATGCTTAATTTGCTCTTATTCCCGAAGTTAGAGGCTTAGGGAAAAAATGCCTAGAGGATTGGGCAAAGCATCAAGTAAATGAGCAAGAAGCCAAGGCTCAGGAAATGAAATTAAGACAGCATTCCAAAAAAAAAACTAAGTTGGCATACAACATTTGGGATAGTAGGCATGGAAGAGAGATGCTTCCTACAAGCAGGAAAATTGATTAGACCCTTTTCCTTTTCTTCCAAGGTTAGATGCAGAGGGCATTCTTTACCATTAGAGCGAGCAATAACCGACTTTGGAGCAGATATTGCTTTTGGAAAAGTAGGAGAAAAGATGAAGGAACATTATGGAATTGAAGCTTCTTCTTCCATGGTTAGATTGATTACCCAAAAGCATGCAAGCAGAATAGCTAAGCTAAAAAAAGAAGCGGTTAGTCAAGAAGCAATCATTATTAGTAAAACAGATAGGAGTATGGTACCCATTGTGGAGATAGGCGAGGCCGGCAAACAAGCAAAAAAAGATGCAAGAAAAGCAAGAAAAGCAAGAAAAGTTTGTTGGAAAGAAGCCAAGCTAAGTCTGGCAAGAGGCAAGGACAGAGCCAACCGCTTCTATGCTGGTAGTATTGGGACGGCAGAACAAGCAGGCCAACAGATGCTAGAATGCGCTCTTATAGCGGGCCTGAAAGAAGGCAGCTATGTGCATGCCATAAGTGATGGAGCGCCTTGGATAGCCGAACAAGTAAAGCTAAAATTTTGCAATCGAAGCGGCCACTTAATTGATTTTTACCATCTATGTGGATATTTATCCGAGGCTGCCATTTGGTGCAATATTTTTGAGCCAAAAAAGTGGCTAGAAGAAAGTAAAGAGAAGTTAAAAGCTGGGAAAAGCCGAGAGGTTTTCAAAGAGATTGAAATTAAGTTCAAAGCGTTAGATCATCCTGAGCAGGAGAATGGCTTAGTAAGATGCTATAGGTACATGGAAAAAAGACTGGATATGATGAATTATAAAAGCGCTTTGGATAAAGGCTTACCGATTGGATCAGGCGAGATAGAGAGTAGCCTTAAGGCTGTGGTACAAAAGAGGCTGGAAATAGCGGGAGCTTGGTGGAGGACAGAAAATGCTAATGCGATGCTGAACTTAAGAATAGGTAGGTTAAATGGTTATTGGGAAGCTTACTGGAATTCCTACAAAGCTGCTGCTTAAAAAGAATTGCCAACACTTTTGTTTACACCCAATCCCCTGCAAATTTTTTAGCTTCTGTTGCATAATAAGCAGACTCTCATTATTATAAAGCGATTCATTTCAGGAGCTATAAAATGGCACATATTGATAAAGATACTATTCAGAACCTAATGGCTTTAAGTCGCATCGAGTGTACTGAAGAACAAAAAGAGGTTCTGCTTAACAATTTAAAGAAAATTATTGGATACTTTGAGCAATTGAATGAAATCAATACCGATGATGTGCCACCTTGTGATCATGTTCTTGCTGATATGTGCAATGTGATGAGAGAAGATGTGCCTGGGCCTACCCTGCCCCGTGAAAAGTTTTTATCCAATGCTCCTGCGCACATTGGAGGAATGATAAAAGTTCCTACCATCATTAAGCAAAACTGATTATCTGAAGGAAAGACATGATACATACACTGACCGCCTGTGAAATTAAAGATAAGTTTTTAAAAGGAGATCTTACCGCGCTAGCTGTTACCGAAGCTTTTTTAAAACGTATCGATCAATATGACAGCCAGATTGGAGCTTTTCTTGCAGTGTACAAAGAACGCGCGATTGAAAAAGCTAAGCAGCTGGATAAGAAGAGAGCGTTGGGAGAAAAATTAGGAAAACTTGCGGCTGTTCCCATGGCTATCAAAGACAACATCCATATTAAAGAAGAAATTTCTACATGCGCCTCTAAATTCCTCGTTAATTATCGCGCTCCCTTTGATGCTACGGTTGTTCGCCTTTTGGAAGAAGAAGATGCTATTCTTTTAGGCAAGACTAATATGGATGAATTTGCGATGGGCTCTTCTAATGAAAGCTCTGCTTTACAAAAAACTTATAACCCTTGGAACTTAAAATGTACTCCCGGTGGCTCTTCAGGTGGATCGGCTGCTGCTGTTGCTGGACGTCTATGTCCCCTTGCGCTAGGTAGCGATACAGGAGGATCTATCCGCTTGCCCGCTTCCTTTTGTGGAGTGGTAGGTTTTAAACCTACCTATGGAAGGGTTTCCCGTTATGGATTAGTCGCTTATGCTTCTTCCCTTGATCAAATAGGCCCTTTTGCTACCAATACGCGAGATGCCGCTTTAGTGATGGAAGTGATTGGAAAGCACTGTGATAAAGATTCTACCAGCTTACCCGCTGAAGCGGACGATTACCTTACGAAGATGAATAAGGACATTAAAGGAAAAAAGATTGGAGTACCTTGGCATTTTTTAGATACTCTTGCTGCCGAGCCTAAAAAAGTCTTTAACAATTCTTTAGAAATTCTGAAGGGCTTGGGAGCTGAAATTGTAGAAATTGATTTAAGTATTTTAAAGTATTCTTTACCTGTTTATTACATTCTGGCCACAGCCGAAGCTTCTACCAATTTGGCACGCTTTGATGGAGTGCGCTATGGCCACCGTTCTAGCCGTGCTCAAACCTTAGAGGAAATCTATGATTTTTCAAAAAGTGAGGGCTTTGGAGAAGAAGTGAAGCAAAGAATTCTTCTAGGCACCTTCGTACTTTCCTCCGGTTATCAACAGGCTTACTATAAAAAAGCACAAAAAATTCGTACTTTAATTATACAAAGCTATCAAGAAGCCTTCAAAAGATGTGATTTGGTGGCCAGTCCCGTTAGCCCTTTTGCGGCCTTTGAAATAGGATCGATTAAAGATCCCATACAAATGTATTTAGAAGACATCTACACGATAGGCATTAACTTAGCAGGTCTTCCTGCCATCAGCATTCCTGCCGGTTTCTCTGCTGAAGGAAAACCTATGGGCTTGCAATTAATAGGTCCTCAAAAAGATGAGGTAGGTGTTTTTCAAGTCTCTCATGCTTTTGAAAAGGCTACCTCCTATCATATGCACATGCCTGAACTAGTGAAATAGGAGAAATTCAATGACGCAGCATATTAACTGGGAAGCCGTAATTGGTCTTGAAATACATGCCGAACTTAACACCAAAACTAAACTGTTTAGCGTAGCTCCCAATCATTTTGGCGACGAACCTAATACAAACATTACAGAAGTTTGCACAGGCCAGCCAGGAGCTCTACCCGTGCTCAATAAGGAAGCCGTTCGAAAAGCCGTGCAATTTGGATGTGCCATCAATTCCACTATCGCTAAATTTAGCAAATTTGATCGTAAATCCTATTTTTATCCTGATAGCCCTCGCAATTTTCAGATCACTCAATTTGAGCAGCCTATTGTATTGGGAGGAACTGTTGTCGCCGAAGTTAATGGAATAGAGAAAACTTTTGCTGTCAACCGGGTACACTTGGAAGATGATGCAGGCATGCTTAAACATTTTACCAATTTTGCGGGGGTGGATTATAATCGTGCAGGTGTTCCTTTGATTGAGATTGTTTCTGAGCCTGTCATTCATTCTGCCGATGAAGCTGTAGCTTATGCATCAGCTATAAAAGCCATTTTACAATATATTGATGTTTCTGATTGCAACATGGAAGAAGGCTCGCTACGTGTAGATGCTAATATTTCCGTGCGCCTGAAAGGCGAAACGGGGCTTCGTAATAAGATTGAAATCAAAAACATGAATTCATTCAGCAATATGCATGTAGCGATTGAATGCGAAATTAAACGTCAAATCTCTGCCTACATAAAGCACCCTAACATTCCTTACAACCAAATTATTCAACAGTCCACTTATCGATGGGATCCGGAAAAAAAAGAGACGGTTCTTATGCGCCGTAAAGAGCGAGCCGATGACTATCGTTATTTTCCTGAACCCGATCTTGTACCTATTGTTTTGACCGATAGCTATATTGAGGAAGTGCGCCAGTCATTACCAGAACTACCTTTGCAAAGAGAGAGGCGTTATGTAGCCGAGCTTGGTCTTTCTCCTCATCACGCCTTTGTTTTAACGCAAGATAAGCCAATAGCTGATTACTTCGAGGAAGCTCTTAAAAATTGCTCAAATGCACGCAATCTTTGTAATTGGATCATTGTAGAATTTGCAGGAAGGCTTAAAGATTCGGGCAAAAATCTTTTAACTCTTGGTATTCCTCCTATTCAGCTAGCCAAATTAGTAAATATGATTGATAAAGGAACGATCACGGGAAGAATAGCTAAAACTGTAGCTGATCAAATGGTTGCTCAGCCCCAGATGGATTGTGAAAAAATTGTAGCTGATAATCCTGATTTTAAACCGGTGAGCGATCAAGGGGAAATTGCAGCTATTGTGGATAGAGTATTAGCACAAAACCCTCAATCTATTGCTGATTTTAAAGCAGGTAGAGAAAAAGCATTTGCTTTTTTAGTAGGACAAGTGATGAAAGAAACTAGAGGTAAAGCGGCACCCACCGTGGTAAACGAGATGCTCAAGCAGCGTATAAATTCCTAAAGAATGAGCTAATAAACTTGCCAAAAACTTCTATTTTTTTGACTTTATTCTTTTAAATTAATTTTTAAATATTAAAGAGAGAGAAGCTAAAAAAAACTAGATGCTCTTTTTAGCAAGCTTATAGGTAAGAAAATTAAATAAAAACGCTCGAAAAATAATCAGTTCTACTTAAGGTGGAGGTATTAATTTAAAATCTATTCAAATAACCTCTTCCTTTCTCTTTGTAGTTCACGCCCGCTTAAGGAATAAATTAATAGCTAGCTTCTTCGCTCGTTTTAATTACTTCAAGCATTAAAAAATTGGTACAAAGATTTTTATCTTGTAGCTAGCCTTATTTATAAGCTAATCCAATTAAAAAGGGGTGAATAAAAAGAAAAATAGAGCTTTTAGAATTCCTTTCAAGCTTTATAAAGCATTTTTTCATCAGCTTTTTTATAAAGATAGCTTCCTAATGAGGCTTGCCAAATAACTGCGGCAGTAGCAAGGAAGACAGGCAATACCAACATACCTATTCCCCAACAGGCAATAATTACAGGGACGGAATAAGCGGACAGAAATACTTTTATCCTATTTACAGCCTTTTCTATCGATTGACTAAAAGCTACCCCTATTACTAATGAAATAAAGCACATTCCAGGATTGGTAGCAAAAAGAGCTAAGGTTAGTAGGCTAATAAACACAACGTTAGCCACTTCCTTCACTTTGGAAAAAGCCTGAGAAGCTTTCTCTCGCCATGCAGGATTAACAGGCAGATGAATAGATCTTCTATCACTCTTTAAGTCGACAGATGCTAACGTTGTCATATAAACCTCTTTATTATTGAGGAAGTATTATGCTAAATCAGAAGATAAGAAACAAGCCTGAAATGTTTTATTGACAAACTGAAGAAGAAATTCATAATATCAGCCCAACGGGGTTAAAAATGGAAAGCGACGATATTGGTGAATTTAAGATAACTAAAAAAGTCAAAATGAAGCTTAAAAATAAAAAGCTTCTTAAAAAGCAACTTGCCCAAGGTAAAACTGCTCAGCAAATTTTAGAATTTAGCGATGAAACCATGGCTAAATTCTATGGCGCTGCCTATCGCCTCTTTGACCATCGTCGCTATGGGGAAGCGGCTCAAGCTTTCTTATTCCTGGTCACTCTTAATCCTTATAACCATGAATATTGGGTGGGGTTAGGAATGTGCTCTCAACTTAACAAAGATTACGAAGCTGCTATCGATGCTTACGAAATGGCAGCTATATGCCGTATTGATAACCCCGTTCCCTATTTTTATTTAGCTAAATGTCTCTTTGCTCTGCATGATAGAGAGAGTGCTCTGCAAGCCCTAGATTTGGCTATAGAATATGCCTCCAACCATCCTGAATTTTTAGAGCTTCAGCATCATGCCGAAAATGCTAAACGGCTTTTACTTAAAGATATATAAATATTTTCTTAATTTTTTAAACCTTTAATATTCAATTAAGCCCGCGGGTGAAATTCATCAAAGCTTTTTTGCAAGCGCGATTTGCTGATCTGCGTGTATCTATCTGTACTACTGATACTTGCATGCCCAAGCATTTCTTGGATAACGCGTAAGTCAGCCCCATTTTCTAATAGATGAGTGGCAAATGAATGGCGAAGAGAATGAGGGGATATATTTTTAAGGATTCCTGCTTTTTTCATATATGTTTTGATCATCCTCCATACACTCACTCGATCGATAGGTTTTCCACGGCTAGAAACAAATAATTCTTTAGATTTTTCACTCTCTGTTAATGAACGATAATGATGAAGATAATGATCGATAGCTTGGATAGCTTTAAATCCTATAGGAACTAAACGTTCCTTCTTTCCTTTACCCATCACCCGCACATACTCATCATCCACATCATAGATCTTCAAGCTACAAACTTCAGAGACCCGCAACCCGCACGCATACATAATTTCTAGCATAGCTTTATCCCGTGAGCCTTGTAGAGTCTCTACATCAGGAGCTCCTAATAATCTTTCAATTTCTTCGTAAGAGAGCACTGTAGGAATAAGCTGCCAAGCTTTAGGTGTAGCAAAATATAAGGAGAAATTGCTGGGTAGATTCCCCTCTCTTTTTAGAAAACGACATAATACTTTAATGGCTATGAGATTGCGTACAATACTTGAACTGGCATATCCTGCTGCTTGCAGAGAGGCCACGAAATCCATCAGCTGTTCTTCATCGACCTGTTGTATAGCATCAAAGCCTTTCTTGCTTAAAAAAGCAAAAAATGCGGCTATATCTCGTTGATAAGCTTCTATAGTATTTACAGCTAAACCTTTTTCCGAGCCTATATAGCTTAGAAAATCTTCAAAAATAGTATCCAAAAGACTAGAAGAGGATTTCTGCATGGCTTAGCGCGCTAACTTTTCGGCAATTTTTACTTGAAGGGCTTCAATGTCGCTAGCGCTCAATGGCTTTCGTTTAACAGCCCACATCTCTTCAGTAGCTGCTACCTCATAAATAGCAAGTACCGATCCATCCTCCTGCGCCAACTCTTGCCTTAAATAAATAATTTTTCGTCGCGCCAGGTAAAGTGCCAATATGAATGCTTCTGCCCATTCTTCTTCCGAAGGAGATTGCAATAAGTTTTTCAATAAATAAAAAGCTTTTTCATCGCGTGTTTTAAAAGATATTTCTTCCTTCTCTTTTTTCGAAACGACTTTAGCTTTCCAAGCCGTTTTAGCCCTAGCGCTAAAATTTTCTTTAGCAAATTTTTCCCAGCAAGCTAAGCAAAAGTCTTTCCTCTCGTATTCTTCTTCTTGAGAAAGCAAGATCGAATAAAACTCCATCTCTGGAATAAGAGGTTCGTTGCCATGCATGCAATGCGCGGCACGTTTGGGAATTTCGATTTTCAACATGATTTTCTCCCTAAGGACATTACAAAGTCTCTAAATGGCGAACCATTGCCTCACCTAAAGCAAACTCAGATTTTTCGCCCATCCCTCTTTTAAAAGAAAATTGATCAACAATTTTATTAGCTAAAATTTTACCCAATTGCACTCCTTCTTGATCAAAAGAATTAATCCCCCAGATAAATCCTTCAAAGGCTACTTTATGTTCGAAGTAGGCAAGTAAAGAGCCTAAAATATGGGGCGTTAACTGACGTGCTAACAGAATATGAGAAGGCCTATTGCCAAAAAAGCTTTTATTTATATTTTCAGGATCTTTTTGACCGGCTGCTAAAGCTATGGCTTGCGCAAAAAGATTAGCTAGCAGCTTTTCTTGAGAGTAAGTCCCTTTATATAAAAAATCTTTTTTATACTGAGATTCTTTAAAACCGATAAATTCCACAGGAATGGGAGATGTTCCTTGATGAATAAGCTGAAAGAACGAATGTTGGGCATTGGTACCTGGCTCACCCCATATGATAGGCCCTGTCTGAAAATTAACGTGATTGCCTCTTCGATCGGTATGTTTTCCGTTAGATTCCATGTCAAGCTGCTGGATATGAGCAGGAAAACGTGATAAAGCGTGAGAGTAAGGAATAAGCGCCACGGTAGGATGCCCTAAAAAATTTCGATTCCAAATGCCTAATAAAGCTCCTAGTAAAGGCAAATTATGCTTGATGCTTGGATTTAAAGCCACCTTATCCATCGCGTTGGCGCCTCTAAGTAGCTCCCAAAACACTTCAAATCCAAAGGCAAAAGAAAGCATCACTCCTCCTACCATCGAGGTGGTAGAATAACGTCCTCCAATCCAATCCCAAATGTAAAAGCTTTCTAGGTATTGATCAGGATTATCCATAGGGCTGTCACGACCTGTAACAGCTACAAAATGATTACGAGGATGAAGGGAAGCTTTTTGGAAATGAGACCGAACAATTTCTTCATTCGTTAATGTTTCAAGTGTGGTCCCAGATTTTGATACACAAACCACTAAAGTAGCAGACAGATCCACATCTTTAAGAACCGTGGTGGCATCATCAGGATCGACATTGGAAATAAAGTGCACTTTTCGGCCCTTTTTCTGCAAAGGCTGCAAAGCCAAATAATGAGCTTTGGGTCCTAAATCTGAACCTCCGATGCCTATCATAATTAAATCTGTAAAACTTTGATCTTTATCAATTTTATTGATAAAATGCTGCAGCTTATCGATCTCCTTTTTAGCCTCTTTTGTTGCCTCGCAAGCCTCTTTCGACTGATTAGGAGCCTCAAAAAAATCTCTTACCGCTGTATGTAAAACCTTTCTATTCTCACTAGGAAAGCCTTCAATTTTATTAACAGTTTCACCCGCCTGCATCTTTTTCATCGCTTGTATTACGCCTGCTTCGCGTGATAGCTCCACCAAAGCTTGCATAACCTCTTCTGTTACTTGTTCTGTGCCATACAAAAATTTTATGCCACAAGCTTCAGCACTAAGCTGCTGCAAACGAGTTGGAGTTAAGAGTTGGGGATCCGTTAAGTCACAAGGATGCCTGGCTAGTTCCTTTAGTTTCGCAGTAGCAAGAAAATGATCAAATGACCGACTGTTCACACCACACTTTTCTACCATAGACATAAAAAAACCTCACTTGAATAGGATAGCCTTGTTATAACCGATGAACAATAAATGATGAAGAGCAAAAGTAAAATTTATAAATAAAATTTTATTACTTTTTTGGGGCTTAAAAAGGAAGGCTAATCAACTAAACTTTTCTCTTGTCCAAACCCTTAATAGAGAATGAAAGTTAAGCTGCCTTACTCGCCATCTCTATTATTCATCATGCTAAAAGATCCTTTTTCACTTTTTACATACGGTATCTCTTTTGCTAACCCTAGAGAAGAACCCACAGTAATGACTGTCCCCCCTGCAGCACAAAAGCCTTGCAGGTTGCGCTTACCTTGCCTTGTTAAGCTGGAGGAAATGACGACTAAATAGTCCAGCCCTTCCCATTCATGAAGAAGATAATTTTCTGGGATAATATTGAGAGCAACTCTTTCATTTAATAAATCGCGTAATATCTCTTCTAGCTCTTGATAGGTTTGTTGATCTCTCCATTGATAGTTAGGGAGGCAAACACCTACAGGTGCAGGCTTAAAATTAAATAAGTAGGGAAGCTCACTATTTTTAACGAGCAGATGTAATCTCCCCCATCGTTCGCGATGCGTTAGCTGAACTTCTAAACTTAAGCTTAACGATAGATCTTTATCTAAAGTCACAAAGATAGGCATTTCATCAGGCATTCGATTGGCTAAAAGTGCTAAATATTCTGCTCCCACCTCACGTGCAAATAATGCTTGAGAGGTAGAAAAGGGTAATTGATCATTTTCATTACCCTTCGTAGTTTTCCATTCTTTATAATTAGATTGTAGTTCATCATCCCAGCTCATTTGAGATTTAAAGTTTACGGGCCCTCGATAGATGTTTACCCCTAAGGTTTGAGCTTTAAATTTATCCCATAAATTATCCCGAAAGTGCTCGAGAGAAAGAAGCAGAGATAAAAACTGGGTTTGATTAGATAAGGGCCACTCTAAACGATCAAATAAACCTAAATCTAAGTCCCAAAAAAGCAGAAAGCCTTCTTTCGAATAATTTTCTGCCACCTTTTCTATTTTTTTCCAGTCAAGGCTTGCCGTCACTTTGCCATCTAATTTAAGTGAAATGACATTATAGCCAGCAGGGATTTTTTCATCCTCTGCTTGCCATTCATAAAGCTTAGGCTTAAAAATTTTTCCTTGGTAATAAAAGTAAGGTTTATCCCAAACTAGCCTTTTTGTATTTTCAGGGATCTCCTCGACACTCATTTTTTAATAAACCTATGATAGCGAATTGTTTTACCCTTGGAGCGCCAAAGCTCCTCAAAATAAGAAGTGCCATAACCTTCTTCTTCGGTAGAAAAGTAGGGGTGAGAATAGTAAGATTTAAAATCTGCGGCTGACAAGAAAACTTCAATCGCTTCTTGCGAGTAGCTTATATCATCCGTAACAAAAGTAAGAGCTTTATCTGTTTGCATCACCCGGGCTAATTCCTGGACAAAGTGAGGCTGTATTAAACGGTGCTTAGCATGTCGCAATTTAGGCCAAGGATCCGGAAAGTTGATGAATACATTAGCAATACTAGCTGAAGGAAAGTAAGTGCGAGTGGCCATCAACCCTTCTCCACAAACAACAATCAAGTTCTTGAGCGAGCCATTTTTAATTTTGGACCAGATCTTACGCACACGGGTAAATTTTCTCTCAATGGCAACCCAATTAAGATGAGGATGGGCCTCTGCTTGTGCTACTATCCAAGCCCCATTTCCGCTGCAATATTCTATGTTAACAGGCTGATCATTGCCAAAAAGCGAAGGATGAGACCACCCAGGAAACTCAAAATGATTTTGAGCTAGATGCCTATCGGGTAAGTACCATATGCCATCATGGATGGTAACTTTTCTATTATCTTTAGGAAAAGGGGGTATCAAATCAGCAGGCTTCATAATCCCAATAATTTTTTTGAAACAAGTTAATATAATCTGCCACCCAAGCATGTAGCCAGGGTACATTATTCCAAGCGGCCTTACTAAAAAACGGCTTTAAGTCAATCGATCATTCATCTATAATGCTCAGGAGAGAAAATAAGCCCTTTTTTAAAATTTACTTAAAATAAGATATATCAAATCTACCAAAAAGTCTACTGCTTATCTTTGGGGATTTAAGGAACTCTATGATCGGTCGAAATCATGAATGTTGGTGTAAAAGCGGTAAAAAATGGAAGAAATGCCATTTTCCTCATCTTAGCCCTGCATTAAAAGAAACAGAACACTCCCAACTTTTAAAGAAAGAGTATTTAAAAAGATACAATATCATCCTTAAAAATGAGCAGGAAATCACAGCCATACGTAGAGCCTGCCATCTAGCTTCCTATATTCTTGAAGAAACCTGTAAAATAGCTAAAGAGGGTATTACCACCTTGGAAATCAATGATTTTGCGCATCGGTTGCATTTAGAGATGGGAGCCATTCCTGCTCCTCTTCACTATGGCCATCCACCTTTTCCTAAAAGCATTTGTACTTCTCTTAATGAGGTCGTTTGTCATGGCATTCCTAATAAAATCCCCTTAAAAGAGGGAGATATATTAAATATTGACGTCACTTGCATTTTTGAAGGCTACTATGGCGACTGCAGCAAGATGGTTAGCATAGGTAAAGTTTCAGAAGAAAAACAGCTAGTCATGGAAGTAGCGTATGAGTGTTTAAAACGCTCTCTTGCTATTTGTAAACCTGGGGTGGAAATCAAAGAAATTGGTAACGTAATAGAAGCTTATGCGCGCGCGCATCACTGTTCTGTTGTCCATCAGTTTGTAGGACATGGGGTAGGAATAAACTTTCATGAAAACCCCCAAATTCCTCATGCCTATAATGGAAGCCAGATTCCTTTGGCACCAGGGATGATATTTACTATCGAGCCTATGATAAATGCAGGGGTTCAAGAGGCGATAATTGACCAAGAGGATGAGTGGACAGCTCGCACTAAAGATGGTAAAGCGAGTGCTCAATTTGAGCATACTTTACTCATTACTCCTGAGGGGCATGAAATTTTAACTAACTGGCAAAGATAACGATCTTTAAATTTCCCCTCACCTTCCCTTTTCCTTTATATACCTACTCTCGCTTACCTTCATTGCAAGCTAGTAGCTAGAGCAAGTGGCGGTGGCTTTACCTTTTTTAAAAGAATAAAAAATTATAAGCTAAGCTTAGTAATAATCTCGTTTAAACTCTCTACCTCTAGATAATAAGTTTTTTCTAAATTATCCAATTGGTTTTGCATTTGGATGATATGTTGCGTTAAATGTTGGGCATAAGGGTCTACATTAAACTGCTCTTTTTCTTGAATAAGCAGTTGTAATTGAGAAATTTTTTCTTCTGCATAAAAAAGTTTTTGCCTGGTGTGCTCTAAAACAATAGATTTATCATTAAATTGCTCTTTTAGCTGTAAGTACATTCCCTCGGCACGGCGCCTTAAAGCATACTCTTCATGGGAATTGGGTGTAGGTTGAAGGATAAGTTTTTCTTTCTTATCTTGCCTAGCATACTGCTTAGCACTTTCCTCTGCTTTTTCTATTGCCAGGCGAGCTGCCTCAAGCTCCTGCATGTTTTCCTTTAAAGCCGCTTCTAACCGCGCTTTTTCTTGCTCAAGATCTTTAAACTGTTGGAGCTCATCTTGAAACTTTATAAGAGTAGAATTTAAGCTTATCTTTTCCTGTTGCAAGTCTTCGATTTGATGGGCCCATTTTTCTTGTAGAGCTTGATAGGCTATTTTCTCTTCCTGAAGCTGAGTTAGTTCTTTTTCATGCGTTTGTAAATCTTCTAAAGCACTCTGCAGGCTAAATTGTATATTAAATATCTCTTGATCTTTGGCGTTAATTAGCTCGCTAAGATTTTGAGTTTCACTCTTATGACAAAGAATACAATCTTTAAGCTCATTTTGCACTTGTTGCAGCTGCATTTTTACTTCAAGAGAAGCTTTCTTTTCTTCTTCCAGTTCTTCCCAAGCTTTCTTTTCATTAAAACTTTTAAGCTCTAGCTCTTTTTGCATGAACTGCAGGTTATCCTTAGAACGCTCAATTTCTTGCTTGGCAAGTTCTATCTCAAGGGTAGCTTGTTCAGATCGCTCTTCTAGCCAGGAGCTTTTCTCTTCAAAATCTTTTAGTGCTTGAGAAAGAGCTCTCACCTGCTCTTCAAAATGTTGAATTTCTCGTTGATGTTGGCTTTTGATATTTTCTATATTTTCTGCAGAATGGCTATCAATGATACTTGCACACTTTTCCAGCTCTTCATGGGCTTCTTGAAGTTGATCTTTAATGTAAAGGATTTCCTTACGTTTCTCCAAAAGCTCATCTAGCATACGCTCATTTCTAACCGCTTGATTATTCAGCTCTGCAGTGAGTAAATGCACTTCTTTCTTAAAAGCTTGAGCCTCTTGTTGGGAATCTTTTAGCCCCTCAGTAAGTGCTTCTAGTTGTTTATTTGCACTTTGCATGTCAGCTTGGTATTGCAGCCTAAGCTTTTCTAATGGAGGATCATCCTGCATAAGCTTGAGTGCTTCTGTTCGCTTAGCTAGCTCTTTATTAATTTCAACGAGTTGATCGCTAAGCTGCAGGGCTTCTCCACGTTTGTCCAGCAGCTCTTGTAATAGCTGCTCCTCTTTAAAAGATCTTATTTCAAGTTCATGTTTAATAGCTTGGGCATCAGCCTTATACTTTTCATTTTCTAATTTTACCTGCTCAATCTCAGCTTGAGAGCTTTTTAAAAGAGAGTCTAGATGATTATTTTTCTGCTGAGAATGGTAGAGTTTTTGAGTAATTTTCTCTAATTTTTCCTGGGGACTTTCTTTTTCATGCTGGCTCTCTAGCCTCCCATTTTCAAGCTTAAAGAAGCCTTCTTCTGTAGCAGAAGAGGGAGATTGAACCTCTTGTATCAGAACTAAAGCAGTATCATAGCTATAACTGGTGATAAAAAAAGTAAGTAAAATGGAAAAAGTAATCCCTCCATGCCACGCGGGAGAATTAATAAGTATCGGATGATAGAAAGACAGCAAAAATGCTAATGAAAAGCCAGCTAAAATGAGACCGCCTCTTTTTAAATACCAGCAAACAGGTAAACCTAAAACAAGAGTGAAGGCTAACAAGGGTGTGAGTGGAGTGGGACGCAAGAACATGATGAAAAGGGTAGCTAAGGCTAAGAGTGGACCTACCACGCTCCATAGAAAAAACTGACGTTCACGCGTTAAGTTCATTACTATACAAAAATGCTCTAAAGTCTATTAATTAGGGTCAACCTTATAACAAACTCATCAAAATGTAAAGTAGTAAGTGTGAGAGCCTGCTTAATAACATTTAGAGCAAAGCTTTATTGGCACAACCCGAATTTCAGAACTAAAGGCAATAGAGAAGCTAGCTCTCTCTATAAATAGTGGTGATAAAAAAATTCTGCAAGCTTAAATAGAACCCTATGCGTAGAATATTAATCAATGATATTACTTTTGCTTTCACAAAAAAACTCATCTTAAAAAATTTATGCCACACGATAAAAAATGCTTTTATGCGCGTTTATTCTTTTCAATCATTATTAAAGCTGGATCAGGCTAAATTTCCTGAGCGATAAATATTTTCTTCTAATTAAGCAAGATGAAGAGCTTCTAAGAATATTTCTTTAACCTCTCTCCTCAGAACTAGAGGCCTCCTGCTTATTTAATAGGAAAGAAGACTTTCAAGTAAGGCTTAATTTTTTATAAGAAAGCTTCTTCTTCTTTTTCATCAATAAAAGATTGGGCCCCTTGTAGCAGATAAGCAACTAAAGAAGAGTCCCCTTCATAAGTCATCTGCACTTGCATGTTACCATCTTCTACGGGTTTATCGCAGGTAATAAGAACATAACAAGCATGATTTTTAGATAACGTATCGTATAATTGCTTTTGCTTATTAGACTTCATCTAATCTCCTTAGCATTTGCCTCCACCTCTAATTTTTTTGGCTTAAAGCTTCTTTATAAATTCTATTGATCAATTAAAAGCTCCCTTTACCCACTTATACTTTTAACCCAATATTTGTCACATTATACGATGAGAGTAATTATGAAAAGTTAATTTGATAAGATTTTTTATTGAAGATGTAAGCTAATGTAAATAGGCACTCTACAAAAAAAATTTTCTAAAGGAGTGCGCTCTTTAGCATTTAAGTAGAGAAAAAAAGTCTAAAATAACCCCCTCTACAGCTGAAGTGAAAAAAATTCTAAGCTTAATTTTTATCTTCTTGTTTTACATTTGCCTCAAAGGAAAGATAAGCAACTATTATTTTTTATTTAGTAAAATGGTCATAAAAAGCATCTGCTCGCATGCCTGGCCATCCATAATTTTTTTCGTCCAAATCACCCATATGGCTATCTATCGCTCTTCCATAAAACAATCTGGCCCCCCTCTTTGGAGCATAGCAATCTTCTGTTATTTGGCTCTCATCTTCACCAACACTCTGTTCCTCTGCTGCCTCTAAAGGCATATATCCTATCACAACCATTCCCATCAAAAAAGCTAATCTATGCATTTTTTTCTCCTTTACCACCACAAATAGTATTATTAATTTTTTTAATAATTTTTCAATCTTTTAATCATTTAGGGAGCATAAAGGAGCTGAAAATAGCAGGATATTTCTATCTTTCAACATTTTATATGGGCTAGGTGGCCTTATCGAGAGAGGTAGTTAATTTTAGACTTTAAGGCAGAAACAGTTAAAATTTAAAAAAGATCTTTTCAAAAGTAGCTGACCCACCTATACTACAAGATGAATAGATGTAAATTTTTTAACTCTTCACCTGTTTATCCATCTTTAAATTGCTCAATCAAAATGTTTATGGAAATTGTTGTTGGCTACATTGAGAGAATTACCTTTCAAAATGCAGAGACAGGCTATACGGTTGCACAGCTAAAAACAGCTCAATTAAAAGAGCTTGTGTGCGTGGTTGGAGTCATGCCTACTGCTCTTCCTGGTGTGACCGCGCGCTGTAAAGGACATTGGAAGCAGCATCTAGTTCATGGACGGCAATTCATCTGCCAAGAATATCAAGTAGAAGCCCCTGCTGATCTTTTAGGGATCAAGAAATACTTAGGCTCAGGGCTGATCAAAGGAATTGGCCCTAAATATGCTGAACGCATTGTGGAAAAATTTGGGATAGAAACTCTAGATGTGATTGATCAAGCTTCTCACAAATTATTAGAGATTGAAGGGCTAGGAGAAAAAAGAATTGAAAAAATTAGATCCTGTTGGGATGAGCAAAAATCTGTACGAGAAGTCATGATATTTTTGCAGTCTAAAGGAATAAGTCCTGTTTATGCGCAAAAAATTTATAAAAATTATGGCAATCATAGCATTGAGAAAGTTCAGCAAAACCCTTATATCCTTGCCCAAGAAATTACAGGCATTGGATTCAAAACAGCAGATGCTATTGCCAAAAAAATGGGAATGGAACACGATGCCTCTCCCAGGATCGACGCCGGCATTGAATTTATCTTAGCCGAATTATCTAAGGATGGGCATGTCTGTTTTCCTTTAGAAGAGTTTGTGGCTGAAGCTTCAGAAAAGCTGGAGGTGGAGAGCCCCAAAGTTAAGGCCCGTATTTCCTCTTTAAAAGATGAACGGCGCATCGAACTATTCGATCTGGTTAACAACCAAAAGATACAAACTTTTATTTGGAATATGTCCCTGTTTGTAGCCGAATCGGGCATTGCCCGTGAAATTAAAAGGTTAAATAGCTGTGCATGTAATTTAAGAGCGGTGGATATTCCTAAAGCTCTTGAGTGGGTTCAGCTAAAGCTAAATATTAAATTAGCTAATAACCAAAGCATTGCGATAAAAAATTGCCTTTATCAAAAGCTTCATATTATCACAGGTGGCCCGGGTACGGGGAAAAGTACCATCACAAATGCTATTCTGGCTATTACAGAAAAATTGAGTGATAAAATTCTGCTGATGGCACCTACTGGGCGTGCTGCTAAGCGCATGAGTGAAATTACAGGTAAAAAAGCTTCCACTATTCATAGTATATTGGAATACAATTTTAAAAATGGGGGATTTAAACGTAATCGTGAAAATCCTTTGGATTGCGATCTACTGATTGTGGATGAAGCCAGTATGATCGATACCTTTCTCATGTATAGTTTATTAAAAGCTATTCCCAATACATGCAGGCTTATCTTTGTGGGAGACATCAATCAGCTGCCAAGTGTTGGCCCTGGCAACGTCTTAAGTGATATGATTAACTCGCAAACAATCTCGGTCACTCTGCTAACAGAAATTTATCGTCAAGCGGCAGGCTCGCGTATTATTACTAATGCTCATAAAATTAATAGTGGTATCTTTCCAGATATTCATAACCATAGTGAGAGCGATTTTTTCTTCCTTGAAGCTGTAACCCCTGAAGAAGTATTAAAAAATATTATCGCTCTTATTGCCCAAAGGCTTCCCCAAAGATATGGCTATGATCCTCTCCATGATATTCAAGTGTTGACACCCATGCGTAAAGGAATCATTGGGGCCGATAACTTAAACACCGTTTTACAAGAGACTCTGAATAAAAATAGCAATCCCTTATTTAGAGCAGGGAGAAAGTTATTAGTCGGAGATAAAGTTATGCAAATCCGCAATGATTATAAAAAAGAGGTTTATAATGGAGAAATAGGAGTAATCAAAGAGATAGACATTCTTGAACAGCAAGTTCTTATACAAATAGAAGATCGTGACATTATTTATGAATTTACCGATCTTGATGAAATTGTCCTTGCCTATGCTGTTTCCGTGCATAAGTATCAAGGTAGCCAATGTCCCTGTATTATTATGCCTGTGCATACTACCCATTTTGCTTTGTTATATCGCAATTTACTCTACACAGGGGTAACACGTGGGCAAAAGCATGTAATCATTGTCGGAAGCAAAAAAGCGATCGCTATCGCTATTAAGAATGATGAAGTAAAAAAACGTCATACCGGACTTTATCATGCTCTTATAGGAATTAATAATATTAGCGTAAGCATGCCATAATGAGAAAAAGTAAAGCTCCCTTGTTTTCTGAGAAATTTCTCATTCAGTCTGCTTTAACACTTATCTCTAGCTTACTTTTAATCGGTACAGCTTTATTCCACGATGCTTTATGGATAAAACCTATCCCTGTAGCTGAAGAAACAGCTAAGTTTTTCTCCAATCAAACGGGTGATCAGTTGGAAAATGCTTACATTTCGGCTATAAACAATGCTAAGAAATCCGTTCTCCTCCTCATTTTTTCTATGACGAGTGAAGAAATCATCGACGCCCTACGTCATAAAAGCCAAGAAGGTATTCCTGTAAAAGTTATCTGTGATGCCAAGGCATGCCCCTATATTAGCAAAAAATTGGGCCCTCAGGTGGAGCTCATTCGGCGTTTAGGTAAGGGACTCATGCATATAAAGATCTTAGTGATTGATGATATAGAATGCTGGATTGGTTCTGCCAACTTCACCAACGAATCTTTAAATATGCATGGTAATCTTGTCGTCGCCTTAAAAAATGAAGCGCTTGCTGCCACTATTAAAGAAAAAGCTTCTACTTTGCATGAGTATGATAGAAAGGGCGAGGTTACTCACCACACCTACTTGGCTGGCGACCAAGAGTTACAAATCTCTTTTCTGCCTGATGATAAAAAAGCAAGCGTGCGTATTAAGCAACTGATTCGAGAAGCTAAAAAAAGTATACGCATCGCTATGTTTACCTGGACACGCTTTGATATGGCTAAGGAAGTAGTGGAGGCCCAAAAGCGAGGTGTTAACGTAGAAGTGGTGCTGGACAGAAGCTCCTCTAACGGGGCGAGCGCTAAGATAGCAGAAATGCTTAAAAGCCACCGTGTTAAATTATTTTACAGTGCAGGCACAGCATTACTTCACCATAAATTCATGTGGCTAGATGATCATACATTAGAAGTGGGTTCTGCCAATTGGACTAAAGCTGCTTTCACACAAAATGATGATTGTTTTTTAGTTCTCCATCCTTTAACTCATGAGCAGCGCCAGCATATGCAGAACTTATGGCAAGCCATTAAAGCAGACTCCCTTCGTTAATAAGCTAGCTGCATGATATTAACTTGATTCAATCCTTTAAAATGCTTCTCTCACTTATTAGGAACACAAAAAAAAACAAGCTAAAAATTACTGAAAAATGGTTTAAATTTATTTACATTTTTTGTATCTATTGTGGGTTCAATCTAGGAGTTTGTCATGAAAATTGTGCTTATTGGATATGGTAAAATGGGACATCTGATCGAAGAGATCGCCTTACAGCAAGGACATACCATTGTAGCCAGACTCTCCTCCAGCGAGGCTGTCTCTTCTCTTAAAGAAAATTTAATTCAGCAAGCGGATATTTGCATAGATTTTAGTGCTCCTCAAGCCGTTTTAAGCAATCTTCAAAGGCTTGCTCCATTTAAGAAAAATATAGTCATGGGAACAACAGGCTGGGAAGAGCATAAGGAGGAAGCGAAAAAACTTATTCATGAACACCAAATAGGTTTTCTATTTTCTCCTAATTTCTCTATTGGAGTTCATCTTTTTAAAAATATTGTGGAAGCTGCTGCCCAATTAATGAATGAATTTGATGATTATGATGTAGCTGGACAAGAACTTCATCATTATCAAAAGAAAGATAGCCCTTCAGGAACAGCCAAAAGCTTAGTTTCCATATTGCTTGAAAAAATTCAGCGTAAAAAAACGCCTCTTTATGATAGAGTTGATCGTCCTATAGCCCCACATGAACTTAATTTCTCAAGCGTGCGCTGTGGCTCTATACCTGGCACCCACACGATAATCTTTGACTCCCCTGCGGATACTCTTACCATTACCCATCAGGCAAGGAACAGAGAAGGCTTTGCGCGAGGAGCCTTGGCAGCAGCCGAGTGGCTAATAGGAAAAAAAGGAATTTTTACTCTAGAGGATATGATCTGCTCCTCAAAAAAACATTTCCAACACCTCCCCTTTACAAGGAAATAATTATGATGAAACCTAAAATTTGGGGCGTCTATACCGTGCTTATTACCCCTTTTGATAAAGAAGGACAATTAGATGAAGAAGGCTTAAGAAAAAACATTCGTTTTCAGCTATCTTATCATATTCAAGGATTAGTGGTTTTAGGTACTACCGGTGAAGCCCCTACCTTAAGCCAAAAAGAAAAAGCGAAAATCATCAGTATCGCCCGAGAGGAAACACTAGGTAAGTGCCTTCTTATGGTTGGTACTGGTAGCTATGCTACCCATGCTACTATTGAAAACACTTTAGCTGCCCAAGATGCTAGCGCCGATGCGGCCTTAGTGGTTACGCCTTACTATAACAAGCCCACCCAAGAAGGTTTATATCAACATTTTTCTACTCTTGCCAAAGCGGTAAAGCTGCCCCTTGTCATTTACAACATTCCCGGTAGGACGGGTCAAAACTTACAGATCGAGACATTAAAACGATTGGCTGCCATAGAAAATATAGTAGGAGTAAAAGAAGCCTCTGGAAACATTTCACAGATGATGGATGTAATTGAAAGTATAAGGCTTATTAGACCTGATTTTAGCATCATGTCAGGAGATGATGCTTTAACTTATCCTTTAATGGCTCTAGGGGGACATGGCATCTATTCTGTTTTAAGTAATCTATTCCCTCAAGAGGTTAAAAAATTATGCGATCTAATGGTAGAAGAAGATTATCCTGCCGCGCGTGCTTTGCATTATGAATTGCTTCCCTATATGAAAAGTATGTTTATCGAAACCAACCCCATCCCAATAAAAACAGCAATGAATCTAGCAGGCCATGCAGCAGGCCCTTGCAGGCTACCCTTATGTGCAATGAATGATGAAAATCTAGAGAAATTAAAAAAGTGCTTAAAAGTTTTGTAGCTAGGAAAACAGCAGGCAAGATAAATCACCCATGGGATGCTAAAGGAAGGCCATATTTTTTACAAGTTAAGGCCCCCCTTTATTTAAAGTATAGAATTGGATTCATTCATTCATAGCATCTACGAGGAAGGGAAGCTTGGCAGATAGCTGGTTTATCTCCTCAGCAAGAGTACTTATTAGATTATTTTCTAAGTTAAGCATTTGCAGCCTAGATAACTCTCCTAAGAAGGCAGGCAATGAGCTAAGCTGATTATGCTCTAAAATAAGCTCTTGCAAATTAGATAATCTTCCTATCTCGTTGGGAAGAGAAGTAAGCCGATTGTTGCTTACATAAAGCCTTTGGAGTTCACAAAGATGCCCTATCTCACTAGGAAGAGCTGTAAGTTGGTTGTGTTCTAAAATAAGCTCTTGTAGTCGGTGCATCTGCCCTATTTCAGGGGGAAGATGGGTAAGTTGATTATGGCTTAAAGTAAGCACCTTGAGCTTAGATAGTTTTCCTATCTCGGCAGGGATATAAATAAGCTGATTATGATCTAAAGTAAGTTCTTCCAGCTGGAACATTTGATCGATCTCATCAAAAAGAAAAGTAAGTTGATTATACTCTAACGAAAGTTTTTCCAAGTAAATAAGCCATCGCATAGCTGCAGGCAGATTGGTAAGTTGATTATGATCTAAGGTGAGAACTTGTAACTTAAGCAATTTTCCTACTTGTTCAGGAAGAGAGGTAAGTTGATTGTATTCTAAAGTAAGTTTTTCTAAGTGAAATAAATCCTCTATTTCACAAGGAAGAACGGTTAATAGGTTATGATTTAAAGTAAGTTTTTGCAAATTCAATAGTTTTCCTATTTGTTTAGGAAGAGAGGTAAGTTGATTATGATCTATATCAAGCTTTTGCAAATTAGATAAAAGCCCTATTTCGTCAGGGAGTATGGTTAATAAATTGTTGCTTAGGCTAAACTTTCGCAATTTAGAAAGCTGTCCTATCTCAGTAGGAAGAGAACTAAGCTGATTATACTCTAAAAAAAACTCCTGTAATTGAGATAGGCCTCCTATTTCTTGAGGAAGAGAAGTAAGTAAATTGCTGTGTGCATAAAGTTTTTGCAGCTCAGTTAGTTGGCCTATCTGAGTCGGAAGAGAGCTAAGCTGGTTATACACTACAGAAAGTTCTTGCAACTGAGGTAAATCTCCTATTTCTTGAGGAAGAGAAGTAAGCAGATTATTGCTTGCATAAAGAACTTGTAGCTCACTTAGCTGACCTATCTCACCAGGAAGGAAGCTAAGCTGGTTATCGTCTAAAATAAGTTCTTGCAAATTAGATAATCTTTCTATCTCGCTAGGAAGAGAAGTAAGCAGATTATTGCTTACATAGAGTTTTCGTAGTTCAGTTAGCTGGCTTATCTCATCAGGAAGGGAGCTAAGCTGGTTATGGTCTAAAATAAGCTCTTGCAAATTAGATAATCTTTCTACCTCATTAGGAAGAGAAGTAAGCAGATTATTGCTTACAAAGAGTTTTTGCAGCTCAGCTAGCTGGCTTATCTCATCAGGAAGGGAGCTAAGCTGGTTATGGTCTAAAATAAGTTCTTGTAGCTGAGATAAATCTCCTATCTCTTGAGGAAGGAAAGTAAGGAGATTATTATTTAGAAGCAGAGTTTCTAGCTCCCACAATCCCTCTATCCTAGCAGGGAGAAAGCTAAGTTGGTTGTGTCCTAGACTAAATTGTTGCAGCTTGTGCAGCTGATTTATTTCTTCCGGAAGGATGGTAAGCTGATTGTATTCTATATCAAGCACTTTAAGCTGACTCAGGTGGCCTATCTCAGCAGGAAGAGTAGTAAGCTGATTGTAATCTGCAGTAAAACATTCAAGCTGAGATAGCTGACCTATCTCAGCAGGAAGAGAAATGAGTTGGTTATATTCTAGATGAAGGCTCTCTAGCTGGGATAGTTGCCCTATTTCAATAGGAAGAGTGGTTAGTTGGTTATGCTCCAAATGGATGATTTTCAAGAGAGATAATTTCCCTATCTCTGGTGGAAGAATAGTCAGATTGTTTTTGGCTAAGGAAAGTGCTTGTAGGCAGGACAATAACCCTATCTCGGACGGTAAATAAGTCAAACCAATTTTTTTTAGGTCTAGAGCTATGATATCTGTACCATATTTTTCAAGCCATGGCCTAAGTAGAGCTCCTTTTTTTTCTACGGTCAAGTGCATGATTTTTTCATCCTCTAAATATTCTTTTCCCCCTTCTAGAGCTTTCCATAATAAGAGACGGTTAATATTGACGAGGTAAGAATAATAATTAGCTAATGTTAGGTACCTCTTTTCCTCAGTCTTCCATTTAAATTCTAAGGGAGAAAAAGATTTAGCTAATTTAAAAAGATGCCTGAAAATCTCATTTATCTTTTTTATATACGAGAATTGAGCATCTATTTGATAGATTTTATCTATAATGAGTGCTTGCTCATTAACATTTCCTGTAGGAAAATGCATACGAGCTATCTTTTTATAAAGGTTTACCATTGCTTCATTTGACAGAATATGGTGCCATTTCGCGCAAACGCTGAGCAAAGACGGGTGGGCACAACTCTCCAAGATAGGAACTAAAATTTCATTAGGTAATTGCTCAATGGTAATAGAAGGAGTGAAAGGATGCATCTGGTTATCTCCTTAATTTTGGGTCAAAACCCTTGCATGATAAACTCAGCGTAGCGTAAAAACATAAAACTAGCAAGAAAATCTTGGATGCAAAGCTTTAACACTAAAAGCTTGAAGATATAAATATTGCCAGAAAGGATATAAAATTTCCTATCAAGCCAAGGTGTGATGATAAGTTCTTCTCCTGCTTGATCCTGCCCAGCGATTATCAAATAGGCCTTGGCTGAAATGCTTAAAAGGCCCTCCAGGTTACTCTTTTTAATTCTCAATACCACTTAAATAAGCTATTGAGAAATTCACTCATCTACAATTTTTTTAGATAAAATCTTTAGGGCTTAATTATTAAAAGAATAAGGTTCTATGGGCTACTTTATCCTAGCTGCATTTTC
Source organism: Neochlamydia sp. AcF95 (assembly GCF_018342455.1). Taxonomy (NCBI): domain Bacteria; kingdom Pseudomonadati; phylum Chlamydiota; class Chlamydiia; order Parachlamydiales; family Parachlamydiaceae; genus Neochlamydia; species Neochlamydia sp. AcF95. The sequence goes on from NZ_JAEMUC010000029.1 coordinate 24,319, forward strand.
TTCTATGCGATAAAGAGAACTAAAGGAAGAAGTCAATTTTAAATTCAGATTTTAAAATATTTTATCAGCATAAGTAAACCATCATTTGGCTTTTTTAATCTCTTCAAGAAGATCGTAAAACATTTTCTCTGTCAATGTACCTGTATTGACATTGCGTGGTGTAGGATGATAACTACAATAAAGCTTAAGGCCATTTTCTAGTCTATAGAAAGCGCCATGCTTAAATTTTATTCCTTTTGTCGATAAATCCTTCTTTTTTAATGCTAATAAAAAGGCATCGAAAGCTAATTTTCCCAGCACGAGGATTACACGCAATTTAAAAAGCATTTCTATTTCTTGCATATAGTAGGGGTGGCAATTCACACATTCTTGGCGAGTAGGCTTATGTTTAGGAGGAAAACATTTGACCGCTGCCGTTAGATAACAATCCTTTAATATTAAGCCGTCATCTAAAGACTCGGATATAGGTTGATTTGCCCACCCCTGTGCATGAAGCGCTTTGACTAAAAAACGTGCAGTTGCGTCGCCGGTAAAAACGCGGCCCGTCCGATTTCCTCCATCTCCCGCCGGGGCAAGCCCCGTGATCAATAACCAGGCTTGCTGATCACCAAAGCCAGGCAAGGGCCTTCTCCAATATTTTTGATGCTGATAGAGAGGCCTAGCAGGCACTGTTTCGCGATGAGCCACAAGGCGCGGACACTTTCGGCAATTGATGACCGTTGCTTGAAAATTTTTCCACATCGATAAATTGTTCGTTTTAGTAGCCATACCCCAACTTCTCCTTCCCCTTATTTATCCTCACTGAAATTATTAAAGAGCTATCAAGCTTCAAAAAGCACTTAACCATATAATTTTTTTATAACGTAGGGACCAAAAACCCTTAAAGCCTAAAAGATTAGGTAACAACCTTTCTTTTAGTTAGACGGCTCTTACATAACATGCATTTTCTGAAATTTTTTATGCTATGTGCCATGCATTTTTGGCAGCATACAGGACTAGCCTAGCTAATAAACCAATTTTATAGTTATAAAGTATTTTTTGGAAGCCCAGCTGGAGGCAGCATATCATGGAAGGAATGCCTCGTGCCTCATTTTCGGCTAAGCTATTTACAGTAAAGCTTCCCATGAGGGTAGATTTTAGATTTAATGATACGATCTTGCCTCAGCCTACTATCGTAAAATATCCTAGCCTTTTGGATTTACCTGCATCAACACTGAAAGGCTATACCCCGTAAACTTTAATTGCCGAAAAGTTTGAATCCATCATTCGTTTAGGATTTGCTAATACCCGCATGAAAGACTTTTATGACATCTGGCTATTGATTCAACAACTCGATTTCGATCGCGACGAACTGCAGGCCATCATTCAGCAAATTATCAAGAACTGTGGCACGATTGTTAAAAGCTCTTCCCTAGCATTTGAGAAAGCCTTTTATAATCATTCGCTAAAGCAAGATCAATGGAAGGCTTTTCTGAAGGGGAGGCAGACCAATTAAACATACAAAAAGAGAATTAGTGAAAGCTATTTTTTATGTCTTAAGGACCGGTTGCTGGTAGTATTATCTACTCGAACGCTTTCTTCCTTGGAAAACGATCTACCCTTATTTAAGAAGTGGAAAGACGCACATTTGATTGAGAAAATTAATCATCATTTAAGGAAAAATGTAAAGGTTTTAAGAGAGAAGAATCCCGATTTCAGCTCTGTCATCGTCGATAGCCAGCCAGTTAAAACAGTAGAAAGGGGGGCTCACAGGTTATGATGGAGCTAAAAAATTAAGGGGATGTAAAAGGCATATTTTAGCCATAAATCGGGTAATTATCTATCTTAAGCTCCCTTAACCTAAGCAGCAATTAGCTTACGGCTTTACCTGTGGCCATTAGTCTGCTTTCTCAATTAAAATTGCTTGGTTTAGGCAACCACCAGTTAATAGCTCTTTCTACAACAAGCGAAATTAGCCCTTTATTTTGCCTCCTGCCGGTGATAAATAAGCAGATAGGCGTTGCGGTCAGGATCTGCGCGCCAGTGTCGGATGTTCGTGCCAATATGGCTGGTATAGCTATCGTTGTGTTCCAACCATTGAACCTGGCCGTCTTTTTCATAGCGGCACCCTGCTACGTAGTGTCCCCAATCCAGATGGCACCCTACCGATTGCAGGGCATACACTGCTTTTTGGCCATCCGCCAGTGTTATGGAGATTTCATTGTCTAGGGTAACTTCATCCGAACGATGGGCTCCAAATCGTTTCAACGCCAGGGGCAAAATATCAGGAGCGTCCAGTAAGATTATTTTGCTGTGAGTATATCCTTCTTGGGTCGGTTTTTCCAATGTTTCACTCGCAAAAAAGTGGTCTATCATGGTTTGGACGGAGCCTTGTCGCATAGGAAGTTGAATCATCGACGCGGTTTCGGAGGCTAACATCGTTGTCGTCTTGGCATTAGGAATCTCTAACACTCTACGGCACACTATTTGCTTAAAACCTATTTGATCCAAAAGCCGGGTGGTAAATTCCTCCATATCCTGATAGGCGGCCCCGAAACCGATTGCATCATAAAGCTTCCGAGCGGAAATGGCACCTTCAGCGGTTAATAAAGACTGCATCACTTCCAGGCATAACGAACGATTCGCCTCCGTATCCGCTAAATAAGCGTTCTCCCTCCACTTCTCATTCTGCATTTTCATCAGAAACTGGTCAGCGCCATTTTGAAGATCGCTAAGGTTTTCGAGAAATTCTTTCTCCGGATCAAAAAGCCGCAAAATATCGCGGATAACATTAATCGCAGCCGCTCGTTTCGTTTCTTCTCCTGACTTAATAATCATTAGTGCCTCGTGTACCCGGCCATACATAGCGGTTAAAAATTCGTGGAGCTGACCCTTAAATTTGCTACTTTTAAAAGCTTTTCTACAATTTTGAAGATTGGCTTGACTTTGTTCGGAAAGTCTCGCATAACTCTCCCCAGTCAGTTTCAAGTGGGCGATAAAATGCGGCGAGGTCAGCGATTGCAGCGCAGTGTTTGCGTAGCACACCAGGTTATAATTTTCCAGGCCTGCATGCGGGTGAAATACAAAGTCCAACAAATCCAGATCTTTGCTCAAGTCAAGGCCCTTTAACACATACATGGCGGTTGTGGGATTCCATTCCAGAGTCATTCCATGCATTTCTAATACAAAACGGCCTTTATCTTTATAAGCACTTTTTGCGGCAAATGCAGTTCTTGGATCAGCCTTGCCATCGTTTCCGAAAAGAGACTCCAATTCAATGGCGATCTGCGCCCCCAGCTTCAACAGCAGGGGCGATTTAACGCTGGGTTCTTTCATGCCCATTTCATATAACAGTCGATCCAATTCTTTAGCATAGGCTTCGGATTTCACCGCATCAAAAGCAATTATTATGCCACCTTTAATCGTACAAACATCCCTATAGGCCGCTTTTAATTTCTCAAACTTCTCCGAATAATCCTTAAAAATGGCACCATCTACCCTATCCGGAGCCTGATGCCCAGAAGATATGCTGCCTCCCATGCCCGTAGCCTCAGCAAACTTGGGCAATACTAGGGAGACAAAATGGGCCTCATCCTTATGGCGGATATACAACGGCGGGGCATCGTAGATGACACCAAAAGGTAAAAAAACACCATCCTTTTCCACAATAATCGGACTTTTAGTCACCCGCACCAGAGCCTCAATTGCTGGTGAAGTTAAATACTTCCCCTGCTCACTGACGATCTGCTCGGCATAGCCTTTGGCCAGCGTGCGAAAATTCCCAGCCGTCTGCCATTTCTGAACTAACTTCTGATAGCTTGAAATTGTTGGAAGATCTTCCAATTGCGCAAAATAGGGCCCCAGCAATTTTTCAAAATCCTTGTCAATGGATGCAGACCGCACACCATCGATCTTCAATTTTTTTGACATAAAGGTCATAAATTGGTCGCTTAAAAACCGATCGATAATGCCTTCAAATTCATCCAAATGGTCGGTAATTTCCTTGGCCATGCGGATGCGTAAGTCTTTAACCTCTTTATCGGTCGCTTTATAGGGCTTATCGGATTTCTGTGAAGATTGTACGTTTTGAACATAGTGGGAATTGAGATAAGAATAAATCAAACAATCGCCCCCGCCAGGGTTATCTAATTCCACCAGGCCACGAGGCATGACGTGATGGTAGTGGAGACGTAGCTCCAAAACAACCTTATCAATCAGGGGTTGTACCCGCTCCGCAGAGTCTTTGGTAATTTCTGAGAGTTGCGGGACAACTAGCGTGCCCCACGGCAACCGACAAAGCGCATCAATTAGCTGGCGACGCAGGCCATCGTCCGGTATCGGCTGACAGAACAGAGAGCGGTCTAAATTGGCTAAAATCTGTTCCATTCCCAAAAAGGCATTTTTCCGCCCGGCCCCGACCAAGCTTAGAGCGTGTTCCCAATCTGCCCCTTCGGAAATCCAAGCACTGAATGCTTTAACAATGGCGTCACTGATTTGCTGTTGACATTTAAAAAATTGTTGGATGTAATCCCTTACCGGATACCCTGAAAGGGTTAGTGTCTCGATATTGTCATTTGTTTTTTTCAGCTCCCTCAGTACGGCAGACTCCTCCCTCTTACCAGCATTGAGCATATTAGTGGCACAGATTATGACGGACTGTAAAATCTGGCGTTCCTTGTCTGGGCGTTGAATACATTTACCCTCATGCCGAAGCTTACCGATCAATTTCGCAAACCAGGCTCGGTCCTTTTCACTTAGCAACGCATACTGGGCGCTGGCTTGGGGATCGCGAAATTTTTCGGCCAGAACCCTCAATTCTTTTTCGAATAACTCGTCCAATTTCAACGTCAATTGTAGAACAGCCTCAACATGTGCTGCTGTGAAGGGTGGTGTAAGCGCCTCTAGCACTTTTAATAACTCCACGAAAGCCCTATTCCACGCTAGGCTTGTGCCACTATTTTTCATTAACATATTCCGGCAGTTTAAGAGCTTAAAATATGCCTCTCCCTTAATTTCCTGTATCATCAGAAGTTGAAAGTTCTCCAGAGATTTCTGGGCTTTAGCTACATCCGACTGGCGATAATAAGCAAAATTTCGCTTAAGAGCCTTCGCTTGCTGGGCGTTTTCGGACGACAGGAAATCACGAAAAGTGGTCAGTCTCTTAAATTCCAAAGAAAGGAATAAATTTTCCATAAAATTAGGATAGGGAATCACAGAGTTTGGAATACGAAAACCTGATGAATAACCGCTAGGTTTGGTTGGAACAGAGTTTTCATTTTGAGTTAAACGTTTTTTATCGAACTGAAAGAGAATTTCTTCGCGATCATCAAGAATTTTTCTAGCGATTTTATGAAATGTTTGGGGATTATAATTTCTTTGAAGAATTGCAACTTTGCTATATGAGTCGGAAACAAAGTCAAAAGGAATTTTCTGCTTATAGAGCGCTACATAGCAGAAATATAAGCTTAAAAACCGAGCATGGATCGGATTTTTGATACCCCAAAAATCAATTTCTAACTGAACGTTGTCTTTGGTTCTTTTTCGGTAATAAAGTGACAAACCGTCGATCTTAAATACTAATTTGTCACGTTCAATCATCAACCGTGGGCCTTTATCAGTAAGATTAAGTGTAATTGTTGTAAAATCATCTGGATCCGGCTCGTACCGATGTCCGCTAAAGTCCAATTCTATAAGCTGTGTATAAGAGGCCTGATCAAAAAGCTGCCATTTTTCTTCAGTATCTAGCCATGTAGCCGGCAGAATTTCATAGCCTTTTTTGATGAAAATGCTGTTTTCCTCAAACCAGTTTTCATTGAGGACAAGCCAAAATTTTCCATCTTTAAAATCAAAACTCAGCCTATACCTACAGTTTTCACCTGAAAAATCGTAGTAGCCGAAACGATTCCAAGGGGTATTGTCTGGCCGGATACAAAAGAAGTTATCAAAATTTAAATGCTTAACATTAATTAATCCATTCCAATGTTGATTAACGCTTGTAAGATTTATAGTATGCTCGTTCCTAACCAGGCCATTTTGAGGTTGAGTTTGACGCTGCGTAAGGCAGCTGGCTAACAGACACTTAATAAAGGGGGTAATTTGCTTGTCCGTTAAGGGAATATCCTGCTGAGGAGCGAAATGGACATAGAGCTCTTTTTCATTTAGAGATTGTTTCCACGATTGAATTGGCCCTCCATATCGGCTTTGCAGGGTTTTATAGACCACTTGGATAGTTCCCTTATCCAATACAAACTCACGATGAGCATTTGCCCGATCTGGCAGAGGTTCTTGAATCCGAACGGGACTTGCGCTTTTGCCCCTCACTGGATACATTGCCTTAAAAATTTCCACTTTCTCTGAAAAATAATTATCACGTTTGGGATAAGTTAATTTTGGCTGATCTTGTACACTCTCAAAGAAAAACTGAGGCCTATATTCACGATTTAGTATAAAACATATATAAGTGATCATATCCGCATATTGAGACAATAACTCTCTCTCCAGGCCCACCGTAAACCGAATCACATGCATGCACTCATTAATGCTGGAAAGCGGAAAGCCAATACTCATCCGCTCAGTAAGCGGAAGATCAAGCCATTCTGCGAGTGGAATAAAGAGCTTCTTAATAATATCGCTGGTAAAACGGCTAATTTCTTCTTCAGATAAATTAAAGCACGGATCAAGAAGAGAAAAAATGCCTCTGGAGTTGAATGCCAAGTAACAGGTATGTAAATCTGTATTACAAGTAAGTGCCAATATTTTTTTACTGATAGGCAAATTGAGTTTCTGATAGCGCTTAAGAACCCTTTGGTAAAGATCTCGGGTATTTCGATTAATTTGCTCAATATAGTACTTTTGAAGATGAGGGGTATAACCGGTGAGGCAGGCAAAAAATTGAAGCGTTAAAGAATCCACAGGTTCTTGCTTTTGGAAGATATGCAATTGATCGTTAAACACCTTCCAAATTTGCTGGTTTGTGTTATAAGCGGCCAAAAAACCTGCGCTCAGCTTATCCATTCCTAATTGCGAAAACTTTGTGAGGCTTTGTACCAATACTAGATTTAGCTGACCTGACTGGATCAAAGGATTTGCTTCGTTCAGTAGCATTCTGACTTCGGAAGCAGAAAGCGAACTTAAAGTAATATCCACCACAAAAGTAGAACGTCGATTTTTCAGAATTGTTTTTAGTGTTTTAATGATTTCCGGAATATCATGGGAGAATAGCCGGGCTTCTACGGCGTTGTTGGGGTGAATATCGATAAAATAAACATCGCAATCTTCTAGCTGGGCATCTGACTGCGAAATGATGACATCAGTAGTTTCTCGAAAACGCTCCATATTAGTGATCAACTCAAAGTAAGATTGATTAAATACCTGAATACGCAAACGAGCCGTCTTGCTATTTGAATACACAGGCACAAGGGCTTGTAAGATGCGCGTAAAGCTGCGCATCGCATAAGGCGTGAAATGAACCACTGTAGGCTTAGAGGGCAAAGCGTCTCGGAAAACCTGAGTAGGGTCTTCTACTAAAGGTTTTGAATCAATATAGAGCATCCAAGCTTCCATCACATCTTGAATGTGTCGAATGAAGAGATGGATCTCATTCCTATGTTTTAGAGCCATTGTCATACTGTCGGTCATTTTCATAATCGCGAAAAGTGTAGCCTTATTTAAATCTTTCTTGGTACGCAATATAGGATTAAGTAAGGCACATAAGAAACGGCAATAGAGCTTAGCCCAGCCTGTGTTATTGCCTATAAGGGCCAACTTATTTAGAGCAGCCTCAAAATTTGAATAAATATTCTCAAAAGCCAAGGAGTCCAGGTTGTTGAGAGTATTCAAATTTAACAACGCTGTCGACGCGATCGGCTGCATCTCTTTAGGAAGACGAAGGAACTTGGTTTTAATTACCGCTTCTAAAAAAGATTCCTGTTTATGTGCAGGAAAAAAGGAAGGATATCCTCGAAGTAACGCCCGTAAAAAACGAACTGCATCTGGAGAATATCCTAGATTGCCTAGCACCGTAAGTAGATTATGCAGACTCTCCCCCCCATGGGGAGAGATAAGAGCCGGTAATCCTTCAAAAGAAGCCGCATAGAAAATACCAACTGCATCTTCCGCTTTTCGCTTGCTGCTCGGAACATTGTCTCTAACATCATTCTGAAAAGCTTTAAAATAATCCTTTGGCTTCAAAAAGTTGGGAGCAGATAATAAGGTAAGCGCTTGATTTATAAAGTCCTTGGAAGTGCTTTTATCTTTTAAGAAATTTTGTAGATTAGTAGGGTTCTTAAATACAGGCGTAGACGGGAAGGAGTCAGGATGATTGATATAGAGAGTAAATAGAAATAGAATCTGATTATCTTGCCAATTTCCGTTTGTGCAGGAGCTTCGAATAGTCTTGCAGAATTGTTGATGTCCTTCCGAAAGCAGCTTACCATAGCGCTTCTTTAAGAAGTTCAGAGCTTCCAATGTACAATATTGGTCTGTCTTTTTTCCGAGTCCCCCTTTGGCAAGGATCACAAGCGCCGCTATTCGGAGTATTTCAGGAAGAGGATCTTGATTAAAGTAAGCCTTCAGGCTCTGATTGTTTTCAATCTCAATTAATCTTTCAGTAATCTCCTTAAGCGTTTTCTCTGCAAACTCCTTAGCTTTTTTTAGCCTAGCCCGCGGCTCATCGGGAAGATCTTTTAAGAAAATATATAAAGGTCGGCGAGGCTCTTTATTACTATCCAGCCATCTTGCCTGAGGCATTTGAAGCATATGAGGCGTTAAGAGAGAAACTTCTACGACTTGATAGAATTGCCTTAAAAAAGCTACAAAATTAGCATGATCAATCCAAAGAATAGAGATAGCTTTTTCAGTGATGCTTAATTGCTGATAAACCAACTCAGAAGCAAGCTGCATCCAAATCGTTTGACTGGAGCGCAAATAGGAATTCCGATCTGTAATATTTAAAGGAGAGGTTTGATATCCCAGACGTACATTTTCTTGTTGGCTAAATGGCGCATTGTAGAAATAGCGGTGAGCTAGATAAAAAAACAACTTTTGGTGGGTTTCTGTAGAAAGCTTGCAAGACTGAATAAGAGAATAAACCTTTCTAAGATCAGTAAACCAAGACTTAAAAAAGGGAGATAAGGGAGCATCAGTGGCAGGACTAGAAACGTAACGTTGAATCCCTGAAAAAAAGATAGGATTGTTTGCAGTTCTTTCAGGCTTACATTCTAGTAATCGGATAACCTGTCCTTCTCTGATTAAATAGAAGCTATTCTGAATCTCAATCTCCAGATTTTTTAAATTATCTACCTTTCTATCCTTATTTTTATGGGCACTTTTAATTGCATTGAGGGCAACTTCCAAGTTCTGTGCTGGCCTACCATAGACTCGGACTTTTTCACCTTTGGTATTTAGGTTACTTAGGTCTTTTTGTTTAATCCATCCCCCTGAAGTCAACTCATTATTAACCATTGGCTACCTCCTTTAAATGATACACCTGAAGCTAGGATATTTGATATTTCTAAGCCAGGCTTTTCCACAAAATTTCCGATCTGCGTTAACAGTAGGCAAGCTTCATTTTTTTATCAAGGATAGTTTTGAAAAAGCGCGCGAATATTAGCAATCTTTAAGGCATCTTCTTTTTTAAGTTGCAGGCTGGTGATAATGACCAAACATCTTATGCCCTTTGCGTATAGCAATTTCATCCATACCCCTGTAAGCATTTAAATAAAGGATATCTCTCAAATTGAATATACTCGGACATAAAAGGGGAGGAACTTTTCTAGCCAATATGCTGGCTGGAATAGCAGCCTACTGTCACAAACCCAAAAAGCCTTCTCTGAAATTTGCTGGCCATGAAACGAGCATCTTGATTGCTATCTAAAAAACCTAAATTTAGATTAATAACAGTGCAGAAAAAACTTTAAGAAATCTAATTATCGTACGTAGATAATGTTTTGATAGCTAGTCTGCCTATGGCAAAAGATGGATAGAAGTACTGCATATCTACCAAAACTCTTTATTGCCCAGCAAATCTATTCTATGGTTTCCTGCAGAGGCTATACATGTAGCTCTCTTATCAAGCAGCCATACCCTCATGTTATCTCTCCCTTTAGATCTCTCGGTCAATTAATCCTACAATAGCTTTAGACATACGGAGATCAAGTTTAAAAGAAGAAAAGCTGTAATACCTAACTAATCCTAATGACTTAATCGACAAGGAATTAAAATAAAGAGCACCTATTTTTTCCTAGCTTTTGATTGATAAAAAAAATGACCTTATAAGCACACTAAGCAAGATTTATAAAATGCTATCCTTCTTGTCAAGTGTGCAGAATACTAAGAGGGACACTTTTAGCCACGACTCCTCAGCCTTAAAAAATGGTAGAGGCTTTGTTAAAAGAGGTCTAGTTAACTTTTTCAACGAAGAAGCTTGCTGAGAGAGTTAAAAAGATGAGTAGCTACCTTATAGGCACGAATATCCACAGGAAAGGCAGAGTCCTAATTAATTCATGGGACAATTTGCCAAGCTTGATGGCAAATATTTTCTCTTTTATCACAGCTGATAGCTCGGCTTATAGCACCCCTTGTACGTCTTTAATTTTTTCTTCTCTTTACCCTGCGAAATATGCCAGTATAGCCTCCTACATGCTTCATCTTTCCATTAATTAATATTTGTACAAATGTTAATGTTGAGAGTAGACATTAAGAGGTAAAATATGAGTATTAGAAGAGATTTCTATCAAGCACAGAGAGAAATAACCAAAATCGCAAATCATATAGCTTTCTGCCATGATCGATATATTTTAACTCGTAATGGTAAAGATGTGGTCGCCATAGTGCCTATCGAGGATCTTAAAATGCTGGAGACACTAGAAGATGAGCGTGATATCGAGGTAGCACGACGTGTAGACGAAGATATTAAAAAGCATGGCACAGTCAAATGGAAAGATGCTAAAAGAGATCTCGGGCTGTGATCTATGAAATTGAATTGAGCCGTATTGCGCTTAAAAGCATGGCTAAAACCCCAAAAAAAGAGCTTAATCACATTCAAAATCGGCCTGAGGCCCTCTCATTGGATCTCCGTCCAGAAGATCTAAAAAAGATTTAAGGCAACGATAATCTATATAAAATTCAGAGCGGAAATCATTGTATTCTCTATAAAATAGTTGATAGCAAGCTTTACGTTTTAATAGTAGATATAGACCATAGAAAAGATATTTATAAAAAATTTTAAATATCAATTAATCTGTCTTAATGTTTTAATGCTTGTAAAATTACTTTTCTGCTAACTAATAGCTAAGGGATATAACTCGCTCCCCTCCATTAGTTTAGCTAAATTTCTGCTACAACTTGCACAACTTGGCGACAAATATTTTTTCCTTGATCAAAGGTTATATAATCAGCAGCTTGGTTCAACGGCACCCATTGCACGGCTTTAATCTCTTCTTCCATTCTCTGCACTTCCCCTTCTACCTGGGCAATATAGTAGCTAACAGTCTTATGAATGAGTACACCTTCGAATTTGAAGTAAAAGCTTTCTTCAAAAGTTTGATCAGATAGAAGCTTGCAAACCTTTAAACCTGTTTCTTCAAACAACTCTCTTTGAGCTGCTTCCCAAGCAGTTTCGCGGGGATCAGGATGACCTTTAGGAAAGCCCCAATGTCCCGCATACGCTTGGACAAGAAGGACATACCAGCCATCTTCAAGTTGAGCTAAGGGAACAATGCCATAGGAATACTCTTTCTTTGTAGCCATTAGGGATGGTAAGCTCCTAGCACGATAGTAGCGTTATGGCCACCGAAGCCAAATGTATTGGAGATAGCAATGTTAATATCCTTTTTTTCCGCTGCGGTCGGAATATGAAATTCTAAATCGGGTTCAGGATCTTCCAAGTTTATACTCGGATGAACCCATCCTGATTCAATCGCTTTTGCTGTAACGACAGCTTCCATCGCTCCTGCAGCACCTAAACAATGTCCAATCATCGACTTAGTCGAATTCATGGTGATTGAGCTAGGTTCTTTGAAAACTTTTTTTAAAGCGCGCACTTCTGCCATATCGCCTGCAGGAGTCGAAGTACCATGAGCATTAATATAATTCACTTCCTCAGCTTTTATGCCTGCATCCAATAAAGCATTGCGTACACATAAAGCTACACCTTCACTATCGGCACGAGGCTCGGTAATATGATAGGCATCACATGACATGCCTCCACCTAAGTACTCCGCTAAGATTGGAGCTCCTCGGGCTAAAGCATGCTCCAAACTTTCAATAATAAAAATTCCTGCACCCTCTCCCATTAAGAAACCATCACGGCCTCGATCCCACGGACGAGAAGCTTTTTCTGGTTCATCATTACGCTGGGACAAGGCTTTGCATGAGCAAAAACCTGATAAACCCATAGGGATAATAGGAGCTTCAGAACCACCGCAGATCATTAAATCTGCCTCACCTTTGCGAATATGGTTAGCTGCTGCAATGATCGCATTATTTCCCGTAGCACAGGCTGTTGAAACAGAATAATTAGGTCCCATAAAACCTATATCCATGGCTAGCATTGCTCCACCCATGTTGGTAAGAATATAAGGCACAAAGAAAGGACTGACCCATCGCTGGCCTTTTTGCATGAGCGTCTGAACGCCTTGACAGTAGACATCCATTCCCCCCATGCCAGAGCCAATAACTACACCACAACGCTCTTTATTAAGCTTTGCTATAGCCTCAGGATTAAGCTGGCTTGCTTCTAAAGCTTTTTTTCCTGCTACCATGGCATAAGCAATATTTTTATCAATGCGGCGTGCTTGCTTTTTATCAATATAATCACCGGAGTCAAAATTTTTAATTGAAGCAGCGATGCGAGTAGGATAATCTTCACAAGGAAAACTTGTAATCAAGGAGGCTCCACTTTTGCCATCCAATAAAGATTTGTAATAATCATCTACCTCGTTACCAAAACAAGAAACGATGCCCATACCGGTGATAACAATACGTTTTTTCTTCATGAAATAACTTAAACCTTCTAATTTTCCTTCACATCAATGTGAAGATCTACAATTTTTGCCTGTTGCCACAGCTGCTCCAGTGCATATTTTTCTCGAAATTCTGGAATAAAAAGATGAATGATGATTTCCCCATAATCCATCACTAACCAATCAGGAGCTTTACTCCCCTCAATATGAAGAAGTTCATCTCCTTCTTGGGTCATCGCTTCTTCAATTGTTTTTGCTATGGATTTAACATGACGATCAATATTCCCTTCAGCGATCACATAGAAATCGGTCATCGTAGAAAGATCGCGAACATCTAAAGCGAGTATGTTAAAACCCTTTTTATCATAAATAGTTTGAGCGATTAAATCTAAGTTTTTTAAAACAGTTTTCGACATATTCTTTTAAATTTTTATTTTTGCCCTGGCCTAGAAGAATATAAATGATTTTGATATATGTAGTCTATCACTTTCGCAGGGACCAAATGGCCAATATACAACCCTTGTAAAACCCTTTCACGTATGCGGCTCGCGCTGATTTCCATCACATAGGTAGAAGTCATTCCCTTTTGAAGAGCTGCGCAAATCTCTGGATCTCCTTCCCAAATAATAGGTTGTTCGGAAGCATAACGACGGCAGATAAGAGGTGTAGCTAGCGTAAGAATCTCTTTAGCCTCCTTCCAATGAACAAAGCTGAAGGCCGTGTCTTCACCCATGATTAAGTAAAATTTACTTGGATATGCCTCTTTTTTCTCCTCCTTGATAATTTCATGTAAAGTATCAATAGTATAAGAGGGTCCGGGACGCTCCAACTCATAAGGAATGATGCCAAAATAGGGAAGTTCCTGCAGAGCAATTTCTAGCATTTTAAGACGGTGATAAGCCGAAGTAGGTTCCGCGCCTAGCTTATCAGGATTGACTAACGCTGGGCAAAACCATACCTCATCGAGTTGATGAGCTTCCATAATTTCTATAGCAGTATTTAAATGCCCTAAATGAATAGGATCAAAAGTACCACCATATATTCCTACATGCTTATGAATACGCATTTAAAGCTTACATCCCATGGTTAGTTTTGTAATATTGAAAGAGTTAAGGGCTTCCCTTATATTGGCATTTTTCTTCTAGCTGGCATGCGAACTAGCTTCTTAACTTGCATTCTTCCCCATCAAATTTCAGGAACTTTTTACTCATAGTAGAGTAATATCTATTAAATTTACTTACTACAGTCCTGAGTCATGGATTTACACATTGTTGAGGTCATTTCTAAAAGTAATGAAGGCTTGCAGCAATCCCGGTCCCCAAAAAAAGCAGAAAGCGTGTAAATTTCTTAAATTTAAATACCCTTTAGTTTTTCAGTGTCTTATTTATTTACTTGTTCATTTGCCGCGGGCCATTATGCCTTAATCAAAAATTGCCTGAATGAGGTAATAAACGCTCTCCCTTTACCAGAAGGTAAGTCTCGAGAAACTTTTTTACCAAAGCTTCGCGTGTCCAAGAACGCTGTTCTAACAATCTATAAAGGGCTTTTCTCTCTTCGATGTTTAAAGAAACTAACTTCATGAAATTAAGAAAAGCGCCGTGTTGTTCTTTCTCTAGCTTCCAAAGCCCAACTAGCAAACATTCTATCTGCTTGACTTTGTTTATCCTGTCTTTGAAAAATTTTTTCTCTGATTGCATTTCCTCTACTTTACATTTTTTTTCTAAATCTATGTTTCGTAAAGACTCACAAAACGATTTGAAATAACATGAGAGTTCGTCGACTGGCTTATTATCAATGAACATCTTATAAAACACCGTGTAATCGGACCAAATTTCTTCTTGAACAGCTTCCAGGTCACTGACATAGTTAGAAAGCATTTCGTTAAGCTGTGTTACTAATAAAGGTTTTTTATCAATAAGGTCTAAACTGTTATATTGGAGAAAAAGTTCTAAGGCATATAAAGCATGAAAGCCACAACTCCAGCCATCCGTTTGAGGGGTCAACTTATTTTTGGCGGTCAGCTCCATCTGAAGTTTCTCTTTTAAAAATACATTTTCTAATTCATTTAATTCGAGTTGTAAAGAATTATAGCGGAAAGCCCCCTCTTTATTTTTTATGAAAATGCTATAGTGCATTTTATTATTAATAAGAAACACAGTAGGTCGATCTGTGGGTATTTCCTCTACACCAATAGTAATCAACTGTAAGACATCTTCATTTAAGATGGCTCCAAAAGCAGCATTATACTTCTTACACAATTCCTGATTTTTATCTTCCATCCAATTTTCTGAAGCAAGTTTGCTAAAACCATTAATTGTTTTCGAATTTCCATCAAGAGGCTTTCGCCCTTCATGCAAGCTTCCTTGATTACTATCCAACTTAAGCATGCTAAAGTCTTCAGTCAATTCAGAGTTTTCCTCTAAACACCCTTGCTCTTCACTCTAGCTTCCTTGATTACTATCCAACCTGAGTTTGTTAAAGGCGTCATCCAATTCAGCATTTTGATCTGGAGTTTTTTTGCTCGTCTTGCAAGCTTATTCTTTCAAATTCTTTTGTGAATGATACGTCTAGCGATTTACCTTCTAGGCCAGGCTGGCCTTTCTTGTTAGTCAATTTTTCATCAATGACAACATCGCTATACCCACTCGAAGAAAAATCCATATTTTTACGCGCTTCATTGGCAAAGCTCACACGCTTGCTAGTTTCTACTTCCTCTTGGTCTAACTTTAAAGCTTTTATTTGTTGCTTTAGCCATTCACTATTAAATTGTTTTTCGTTGGCACCCAATAGGATTTTGAATACTTCATAGACCTGTATAGCACAGTTATTATTGTGTTGATAGTTTTCCGTTAATGCAGTTAGGTTAATTTTTATTTCGCATTCTTCAAATAGTTCTTTAATAGCAGTCCATGTCTCCTTATAGTCACCATATGAATCAAGATAAACGCCAGCTAATTCGTTTTCTTTATTTTTGCTAATGGCTAATAAGGTAAAATGTTTATTATTAATGTTTATCGGAACAAATAGCTTTTGGTTTGCTGACAGATTCTCTATTTCCTTAAGTATTACAGTAACTAAATATGACTCCTTTATATTCGAATTACGTCGTAACCAAATTTTCATATCTTTTCGCGTCAAATGCTGGATTTTAGCATTTGCATTCTGCTCAGATATGATTTTCTGCATTAACAAAATAAGGGGATTGATAGGAATAAAATTGCATAAGGTAAATTTTAAAACTGGCAATTCACTATTTGTGCTAGCACCGTTACCCTGTGAAGGTGAAGCCGCCAATTTAGTTGTTTCTGCTTCACTTAAAGCAGCCTTGTATTTTTTTGCAATGTGTTCTTTTATCTCCTTCTCTTCTGAAGGGGAAAATTTCTTACCGCTTAATCTATCTCTTAAAAGGTCGAAGACTTGCTTAGTAATCGCTTCCTGAGAATGTTTGCCTTTGTCTCCATTATCCTGGAGTTCTTGCTCAGCGGGTGTATTTTCCTTCGATATAGATGAAAAATCTGAGGAAGAAATATTTTCTTTTTTATCTATCTCAGCTTTGGTGCTAGAAGAACCGACTGTAGCGCTTGCAACACTAGGTGCATGTAGGCTAACTGTTGCATTTTCCTGCTGCCGTGATTTAGCTACATTGGATGAAGGCTCTAATGTATTTGAAGAAATGGGCCCGACGTCTTGAGAAGAAGTTAATCCTTTTTCTTTAGGAGCTCTTCTTTGTGCTTTCTTTCGAGCATTTTTGCTTATTTTTTCTATTATAGGGGCTTTTTTTTGAGCATCCTCATTAAATTTTTTAATATTTTCGTAAGTTTGCATTTGCTCAAAATGGAGACTTATGAATTGAATATTCCTTTCTGGCCAGGGAAGAGACAAGAAACGAATAGCGCCTACGTAAGACAAAAGATCGAGTTCGAAGGATAATTCAATATACTCCTCAATTTTAAGAATACGACCATAAGGATTATTGTTGATAAACCATTTGAATAATTTTTCATAGTTAGATTCTACTTCCTTGGAAAACGGGTAAAAACCAGATTTACTTTCTTGCAACTCATCCACTTCAGTAGCTAATTTCTTCCATTCCTTTCGAAAGAATTTTGTAAAGTCGGAACGTTTTCTCATTACCTTTATAAAAGCCTCATTATCAATTTCTCCTACCAAATATAAATGCCTTAGTAATCTGATCAATCGCTCTCGTTGTCGCTCGTACAGATGATTAATTTTTGCTCCAGCTTTTATTAGAAACCAAGCTACTAAAGCATACTTTACTTCTAGCGCGATATCTAATGGACGCTCTTTTTCTATATCTGGCTCATTAGGGTCAATGCCAGGTTCTCTGAGCAGCATATCAATAGCAAGCATTTTTTTGAGTGAAGCAGGCTTAGGAGATGCAATGTGACTTAAGTATTCATCAAACCCCTCATAGTAACGTCTTCGATCAACTGTGGGATCGCTATTAAAACGACGTGAAGCCGCTGGAAAGATGGCTTCATGTAGAATTGGACTACCATCTCTTTCATCAACAACGGCTAAAGGAACGCCCAATTCTTTTAACTCTTCTAGCCAACTATTTGGATGCGTAGTATTAACAACAGCACAAATTGCCAGAGGACGGCCGTCTCGATCCACTAGCTCGGAGGGAACTTTCGCTTTTGCTTTTAGGTAGTCTGCTTTAATTTTTATAAAGGTTCCATAATTATTTTGCCTAATTGATTCAGCTAGAGGAGTGGTAACTAACTCTTCTAACTTGGTTATTTCTTTTTCATCATCCATTCCAATTAGGATTTCATTTTCAATGATCCCCTGCTCTAACAAGGAAAAACCATGTCTCTTGCATTCAAATATAGAACGGGGCTTATATTCTCCTTCTCGTTTATTCATAATGGCTAACAAGGGGTTTTGACGCTCCTTGAGTGAGGCAAGCCTTGCCATGCTTTCAATGTCCTCAAATACAAAATTAGGCACATCCCAACCAACCATACATTGTTTGACAATACTGCTCGCATTTTCTAAGCGTGTGAGAGCTAAACCTAGTGCCGTTAATCCCATATCTGTTTTTATAAACCGGGTTTCCTCTGAGACAAGAGCTGTAACAAGGGGAAGATCATTTTCATTGGTTTCTGAAATGCCATTATTGATTAAGTACAACATAGCACAATGTAGTGGTAGAACATGACCATCTGCTTCAGTAGATGCTGATACATATTGCAATGCATATTGCACTAATTTGAAGTCGCCTACTAGCGCTGCGACGTGGAGACCATTTAGGCCAAACTTACCTTTTTCTAACAGAGCTTCCTTTGTAAAAGAGGGGGAAGCAGGGTCATACTGAGCTGCCAATATATCCTCTTGAGCTTTAGTAAAAGACGAGCCAGCGGAATATCCTTTTCCAGATTTTTCAGTACACTCTTCATAAAAACTTTCCAGAAAATTCTGAGTTAATCCGGAAAATTGTGTATTCAACTTATCATTATATAGCTTAGCTAAGGCACCAGTAGCGTCAAATGCAGCTTGAATACATTTTTGGCCAGTATCTTTTCCAAGCAGGTAAAGAATAAAAGCTTGTATTTCTTCATTTTTCCATTTTCTTACAACCCCTTCTCTGTCTTTAGCTGATATAGGAGAAAGAGTTAGCATAAGTTTTTCCCCCATTTTTCGAATTTTTTCTTCAGACTCGCCATCTATAGCTAATAAGGGAGGTCGTTTTTCAGAATAAGTCGATAATATTTCAGAAAACTGCCTAATTTCAGGTTGAGAACTTGCTGTACTCATGCTTCCGAGTATACTGAGAGGGTCAAGTTGTCTAAACAACACCTCAAGTACATTTTCGAGAGCCCCCTTAAAATCTTTAAACTTTATTTGAGGTTTTTTTTGACCCCTCACGACAGGGGTAAGTTCGGTGCCCCATTCAGCTGGCAAAATGCGAATCAAACGACTTGCCCATGCTTTCGGCAAGGCATGCGATTGAGCAGTACTAATTAAGTAACGCAAATCAGAAATTCGCCATCTAACTATTTTTTGCTGGCTATTGAATTGCCCATGAAATAATTTTAATTCTTTTCCCTCTAGCTCGTATTTCATTCGTTCGGGCATTGTAGTCATAATAGGATTCGAAGCATCGAAAATAAAATCATCATTAGGATTTAGGTTTCGTCTTTTAATAAGGTCTGCCAAAAAGGTCGGTGATTCATAGGCATCGCGATATTTCTTAGGTTCTTTTAATGAAGCCCCTTCCATAAAAGACTCGGACATACTATCAGAATTGAACAACACCATCATGTTGGGTTCTGGGTAATAAATACCATTTTTCACATATTTTGCTGTTTCATGACGAACAGCCATATCAAGTTCCACTGCAAGTGCATAAAGTGGTGAGGCATGCTCTTTTGCATCTGCATGAGGTATTTTGTAGCCGGTAGCTAAAACCGTCGGTGCCTTACCTTCATGGCTTTTCTGGTAAGACGTTATCAGGTTGGTATAAGTATCAAAAACTTGTGCTGCTGAAATCATGTCGGGATCAAATAATCCCAAATAAACAGGTAAGCTGAGATTAGTGCTACGAAAAATCTGGGCCATATTTGAAGTAAAGAAGTGTTGTTTAATCACCTCTCTTATTTCTCGATAGGGTACAATTTGCCCTGAGACTTGGTTAATTTCTTTTAAGATCTGCTTTGCTAGACGGGGATTCTTTTTTTTTATTTCTAAAAAATGCTCTCTCACCTCTTCAAAAGGAACTTCTTTCTTTTCTAAATTCACCCATCTAGGACGCCAATGAAATCCAAAGCGATGAACTTCGCATTTCGTGTTAACAGGCTCTTTTAATTTGTTTATAATTGTATTATTTAAATCTTCATCTAGTGACTCCATCATATTTATACCAACTACAAATACAAGCGAATTAGCAGCTTTTATGGCTGAACTTTGTCGGTCGGGTCCAAAGCTACTATTTTCAAAAACTTGAATAACTTCTGAAATCGACTGGGGGTTTTTGGCATAATAGGGAATATTAACGATTACCCGATAAGGAACAGATGATTCGGATTTATCATTAAACTTAGATTTAAATGAGACTGGCTCAGCATAGAAAAATTGGCCATTTTTATCTGCATTGATCACCCCTCTAAAAGGGAGAATTTGAAATGGAAACCCTTCAAGCGGCTTTTTATTTTGTATAGCCAATATAGAGATGTTAGAAGTAGATATACTTCCAGTTTCTCCTAATGCTTCATTTTCGTCATGATTATCGTTAGGAACCACATTCATATTCACGCTCAGCAATCTGCGAATCTCAGTTTGGATGAAAACTTCATCATTATCATCTAAACTAGCTGGTCGAGCAATGGAGGAAGGAGAAGCGATTTCCTGTGCATTAGAGGGAAGCCCTGGCTTGTTAATCGATGCCTGAGAGGAGATTTTCTTGAACTTCCGCCTCTTTAATTCATCGACCTCGTTCTCTTCTGAATCGTTGTTTAGAGAAGATTGAAATACACGCGTTTCACGCTGGATATTATCCTCATTATTTCCTTCTGCGGGATAGGTTGAATAATCGTTTGATACGCTACTACGAGAATTAACACCAGGGGCTGTGTTCATGAGGCCTCTCCATATAAAGGTTGTGCAATAGCGGTAATGTAAAACAAGGGCGAAATTTTGGAAAGATCAATTAACACAACAAGCTCATTAAATGAGCTCAAAAGTCATTGCCAACTTAAATAATTGGCCATTGATTTTGACGACAAATAGCCTTTAAGCGTCGATCTGGGTTGACGCCCACGGGATTTCCAACTGCGTAAAGGAGGGGTAAATCTAAATAGCTATCTGTGTAAGCAGTCACATTAGCTTTAACGATTTGCAATTCTTTTAAAAGCAGCTCAAGAGCTTGAGCTTTTTGAGGACCTTCCATTACTTGGGTAATATGAGTAAAATCACCCTGTTCGTTTTTTTGATAAGTCGTAGAACTCCATCTATCAACACCTAGTCTCAGCGCCACTTTTTCCACTAAAAAGTTTGGCGAACTAGAAAATATGGCAGTATACGATCCTTCATTTTTAGCTTCTAATAGTTTTGAAAAGACGGGATGATAGATAAGCTTATCCAGTTGCTGGGATAAAAATTTGGTGGCATGCTCATTAACAAGGGCCACGGAAAGGCCACAAAAAAAGCATTGAAAAGTAGATTCATGCAAGTTTTTTAGGCTAATCAGTCCAAGCTTGAACCTTAAATAGAGAGAAGATAGGCGCATCATTCGGTAAAAAGGAAGGATTTTTTTCCGAAAAAGATAGATACCAAACGAGAGACTACAATTTTTGCGAAGAAGTGTATGGTCGAGATCAAAAACAACTAAGCTATTTTTTCTTTTGGAATTGTACAATTTTGTTTTCAATTTCTTGAATGCCTTGGTTGATTTTTTCTAAGCGCTCTTTTTCAGACTTTATCAACTCGTTATTATTCATGGCTTTCTCAAAATCTAAACCTGAAACTCCTCCCGCTTTGCGCAAAGACTCTAGCTGTACTTTTATCGCTTGTCTACGTTCTTTTCTTTGTTTTAGAACTTCGCGAAGTTGCTCAATAGATTGACGATCATCCTCGGACAAGGAAAGTAAAGCTTGTTCCTCTTTATCTGAAAGAACATCGGTGATTAAGCTACGTAAGGATTTATAAAGGCGCTCTATCTCTTGCTTTTCAAATTTATTAAAGGAAGAGCTTTGTATTTTCTGAGCAAGCTCATCTCTAGCTGCTGCTAGTTCTTGAGCTTCTAAAGAACGAGCATTATTACCAAGCTGTTCGATTTCATTTTTTACTTCTTCTATTTTAGCTTTACGTTGCTTTTCTTTTTCTTGCTCATGTTGAAGGCGCACTTGCTCTTGTGCTTTCTGTTTTTCTAAAATCTGATCTTTTACGGCAAACATTTCGCTTCTTAGAGCTTTGATTTCATCTCTTCCCAGTTCAACATTTCTCATGAACTTAGAAATCTCATCTAAATGCTTATTCGCTTGATCATCCGATAATTCTGAAGACTCATATTGCTTTTTAAGCTCATGTATTTTGGCTTGGACGGTATAAAAATTTTGCTTAAAAGTAGCTTTTAGCTGGGCGCGTTCTTTTTTACGTTCTTTTTCGGCTAATTTGATTTTATCCCAACATTCGCTAAGACGCATTCTGGTGTGGGTAAAGGCATGTGTGTTAAGGGTTAAAACCTTAGCAATGCCTTGTAAGTCTTTAATTTCTTCTCTTAATGCAAACAAAGAATCATCAAAGTTACCTTTAAAGCTATCTTCAATAAAGGCTTCCACATCATCGCTAAATGTTTGGCTAACTTCTTTGATAAGCTCTTTCCTTAAAGGAAAAACTTGATCGCCTATTTCAGAGAGCCTTTGGAAAAACTTATTTTTTTGTCTTACACGCATGTCCGTTTTAATAAGTTCTTTGCGTAGAGCATTCACACGGGAAGCTTGCACATTAAGCAAATTAAGTCTTTTTTGAGTGTCTTGATAAAATAGGGCTTTGGCAGAAAGCCTTGTGGGGATAGGGCCTAAGTCAGGATTGGCAATTTTAGCTACTTGCTCTTCAAAAAGCTTTATATCGTTTTCTAAAGCTACGATGGCTATTTCAATTTGTTCGGCTGCAAAAGAGCTTTGTTCATCCAACATTTCTTTTAGACGGCGGGCTTCTTTGGAAAGCTCGCTATATTTTGTCCATAATTGCGTACGCACAAGAGGAGGGAGGTTTTCTTTAAAGAGTTGCAAGCAAATATTACGCACTTCCCAAAAGGCTTTAAAATGTGGGGCTCCACTTTGTGCTAAAGAGCTTTCCATAAAATCTAAAGCATATTTAACCTTAGCGTCTACTTGAAGTAAATTTTCCATCTCTTGCATAAAATCGTCGAGATGAGGATTATGCTTTTTTTCGACTACAGGCTCTTCACTAATTTCTTGCTCTGCTCCTTCTAAAGAAGGGGTTGTTAAGCTTAGCTCTTCGCCTTCTGAATTAATCGAGGATAGGAATTTCTCATCTTGATGAGGTGTCGTTTCTTGTATATTTTGATTTTTACTTTCTAAGTCGCTCATGGAAATTCTTAAAGATATATGTTTAATGGAATTTTAGAGCAAAATCATAGCTGATTTACCCTTTTCGGTAAAGCTCTTTAAAAAACAATAATAATTAGCAGCTGTCGATATCTTTAGAAATAAGGTCGGCAATCATTTCCGTGTCATAAAGGTCCATATCAATCCAGTTAAACAAAGGTTCTTTGCCAAACCAGGTATGCTGACGTTTGGCATAGTTTCTAGAAGCTCGTTTAAATGTCTCGACAAACTGAAGATAATCCTCGGGCCTTCTGTCGGTTGCTAAATAAGCAATCGCTTGCTTATAGCCTATCGCTTGGGCTGCAGAGGAGTTAGCTAAGAGACCTTGTTTTAACAAACCTTGGACCTCTTCTAGCAAACCTTCTTCAATCATTTGATCACAACGGTTTTCAATGCGATGATATAAATGAGGCCTAGGCCGAAATAAAAACCAGCACCGAAAGTCATAATTTTGAGCCTTATGGCGCCCCTTCCACGAAAGCTTACTAACTTTTTCTCCAGTTAAAGTAATGATTTCCAAGGCACGCACAATTTTTTGCTTATCATTCTTTGTAATCCCACTGGCGTAATGGGGATCTAGCTGCTGAAGACGAGCATATAAGACCTCGGGGCCTAGCCTATCATATTCTTCTTCTAAAGCTTTTCTAATTTCAGGAATAGAGGGAGGCCCTAGAGGAGGTCCATAGAGTAAAGAATGAATATAAAAGCCTGCCCCTCCTACTACAATAGGCACCTTGTCTCTATTGTGTATGCGCTGGAAGGCTTGGCGCGCTTCATAGCAAAAATCTACAACATTGAAAGAATCTGCTAAATGGCAAATATCGATGAGGTGATGAGAAATCTGTTGTCTTTCTTCAAGTGTAGGCTTAGCTGTACCAATATCCATTCCTTTGTAGACTTGCATGGAATCAGCTGAAACAATTTCTCCATGGATCTTTCTTGCCAGCTGAAGAGCAAAATGAGACTTGCCGCAGCCAGTAGGACCGGCAATGATGATCACA
This sequence comes from Neochlamydia sp. AcF95, assembly GCF_018342455.1. Taxonomy (NCBI): domain Bacteria; kingdom Pseudomonadati; phylum Chlamydiota; class Chlamydiia; order Parachlamydiales; family Parachlamydiaceae; genus Neochlamydia; species Neochlamydia sp. AcF95. The sequence continues at coordinate 48,355 of NZ_JAEMUC010000029.1, forward strand.
CGTTTTTTATTTTGAGGAAGGGCAGTAGGGAGCTGCTTTTGAGCTTCGATAGCAAAATTTATAAAAATTTGTTCTATTTCTTCTTTTTCTAATGTTCCACTAGCCACTGTCAACTACCTAAACTTGGTCAAAGCATTGTTTATTTAAATTTAACCATTTATTATTCAAGGCCTTAAATTTTAACATATCTTTCAAATGGTAAGATCAAGCATAAAGAGACCTGTTAGATAATTCTTTGCTCTGATTGTAAAAGCTAAGAAAAGCTCTCATGATATTTGAAAAAGATAGCTAGCTCCTTTCAAAATCCCATCATCTTGTTAGTTATTTAATTATTTTTTTTATTTTCCCCGCAAGTAGCACTTACAGCTCTTTTCAACTTTATACCTACCTGCTTAAAGTTATTCTCCCTCTTAAATTCAATCATCTATTCACTTCAAAGAACATCAAAAAAACTTTCTGAAATGTGATTATTAGCCTTTTAAGAGGATCATATTTTGCTTTTTTTATAGAAAGTAATGATTAAAAGCTGCAAGCGCTCGTCTTCTTAAACGCTCTCCCTTTTATGCCCCCTTTCTCAAAGCTAAGCTTTTTTCTGCAGGTATGCTTTATTAGCACTTTTAATTCTTTGTTTTAACAATCTATATCTTGCATTTGCAGATGGTCTTTCATAAAAGCAAAAGCTGAAAAGTCTGCTGCTTCTATATAACTTTCTTTTCGGTTCCTTTAGGGCCCAGCCCTTAACCGCAGGCTCTTTGCTGTTACTTCCTTACCAGCATCAAAGATTCAAGTTATAAAGCAGTAAAAAAATCTGTTAAAAGCCTGATAGCTGGTATTTGATGAAACTTAAAGTAAGGCTAAAATCCCAAAAAGATTAAAGATAAATCACTTTATTTGCTGCTTATATGTCTAGGCTTTAAGCATTTATTTAAGCACACTTGCTGGCAATGAAGTTATCTAAAAAAAGATTAAGTAAAAAAAGCAAGCTATTCTCCATATTTAATGCTTAACAGGATTACTCAATAATTTCCACTCTAACGCGTCGTCCAAGCCGAGCACAAATCATCATGGATATTGTTCGTAAGGCTTTGATAGTATTTCCTTTCCTTCCTACAACTTTCCCAATATCATGAGGATTAACCCGTACTTCTACGATCATTCCTCGTTCCCCTTCATAGCAATTAACATTTACATCATTAGGGGCGTCTACTAAATTTTTTACGATATATTCAACAAATTCTTTCATAGCTCTACAAATGTTTATTATAGTTTTACAAGCTAGCATTTTTAGCATCAGGAAGAATTTAACTCAAGAAGTATCCCATTAAAGCTCTTTGCCTGCTTATCTGAAACGTACGATAAAATGAATCTGGAGCCTTATTTCTCACCTAATTAAAAAGCAATTAAACAATTTTTTAATTCCTCCCTATTTTATCAGAATTTTATCGAACGGCATGATAAGGTAAATTGCTTTTTGAACTCTCAACTACTTTCTCAGCTGCTAAGACCTCTAAAGAGGAGAGCTTTTGATGTAGGCGAGCGCAGGAATACGTAAATCTACAATTAGAGGTGCATATTTTAATAATTTTTCTGCCTCCCCTCCTTCCACATATTCGGCATGATAATTTAATAAGGGGCGCAATTGCAGATAATTGGCTAATTCTTGCCGATAATTGTCTACACTCAACCGCAATACATGCGAAGCTATTCCTTTGACAAGCTTTCCTGCTTGATCTGTTCTTTCCACCTGCTCATCAAGGATAGCTACAATTTGCCTTTTACCTTTGCTATCTGCAAAAGCCTGAGAGACATCAACACGAGATAGATAAGAATATTCCGAGCAGCAATAGGTTGAAAGCAGATCAATTAGATAAAGGGCGAGCTTGCATTTAATTTCTTGGATAGGTTTTCCCCAAATCAGCGGTGAAGAATCTGTTATTCCCAAGTATATTTCTGGTAGCTTTTTAGGGGTAAAAAAAGGTTTAAAGGGAAAGGTAACACCCTCACGATCGATAACTGTGTTATGATAATCTAATAAGTAAGCAAAAGGCTTTCTTAATCCATAATCCACATAAATAGTTCCTGGAAGGATTTTTTTTACATAAGCATGAGTAATCAAAGGAGAATTTAAAAGTTTTTGTTGAGCTTCTTGGGTATTAAAGCGAAAGATATTGGTTGGATGATCAATCGATAGGCTAAGAAGCTCAGCAAGATACGCCGTTTTCAAAGGTTCTTTATCAGGAGTAGTTTGCGCAATAGCTACAATGTTATACTGCGGATTATATAGACGCTGCCTTTTTATATATTTATAATAAATTAAACCTCCAGTAGCAGATCCGGAGATGGCTAAAGTAAAAAGCATAATCCATAAACAAGCTGTACGTATGGAAAGCTTCTCTTGTTTTTTTCTCATAAGAAATTTTAACCTAAAGGGATGAAGATGGTAGAAGCGCTCTGGTGGTGAGATACCCCCCCTCTTTTGATAAACATAAAATTCAGGACCATTTTTGCTAGCTTCTCACTCAGCCAAATCATAGCATTTTTTCTTACTTCCTGCAAAGATGCTCTCGCATCAGGGATTAAATGAAAAGATGTAGTTAGGGCATCCCTAAAAGCTTTAACGCTGCCTACATAAAATAGCATCTCTTCGTTTTCGTTCAAGCGCAAGTATAATTAAGCGATTGAATAGCTCCTCTCCATCCACTCCATTCAGTTGGCATATCATAGGATAAAGACTAAGAGAAGTAAATCCTGGGATTGGGTTAATTTCGTTTAACCAAAATTTTTCATCAGCATCGTGAAAAAAATCTACGCGTGCCATTCCTGTCCCTCCAACTGCTTGATAGGCAGCTAAAGCTAGCTCTACCCCCTCCCTATTTTTTTCGGGCGATAAAGAAGCTTGAGGAATGGCTTTCATACTGTTTGCCCCATATTTAGCCTCAAAATCGTAGACATTACCTTGAGAAAACACTTCACCAGGCGGGAATACCTCAGCCTCTTCGTTACCTAAAACTGCAAATTCTATTTCCCTAAAATTTGTAAGCCCTTCCTCTACGATTAATTTAAAGTCAAATTGAAAAGCTTCTTGAATTGCTGAGTATAATCTATCAGCATGCGTTACTTTTTGCACGCCAATCGTTGACCCTAAATGCACAGGCTTTATAAAAAGCGGAAAATTTAATTTGTTTTGAATCGACTGAATCATTGAGGTACTATCTGTTCTCCACTTTTTATAGCTGATTTCTACAAAAGGCAAGGTAGCTATCTGATGAGCTTGCATAAGATATTTGGTGTGAGCTTTGTCCATAGCGATAGCCGCGTAGACATGATCAGGGCCTATATAAGCTTTATCGAGAATTTCAAAAAAACCTTGAATGGTTCCATCTTCTCCATAAGGGCCGTGCAAAATAGGCACAAATAGATCGCACTCCATCAATTGATTAAAAACACTTACCTCTATACAGGAGGTAGTTTTTACAGCTGCTAGCTCCTGCATGCGCTCTTTAAGCGCCTGCATGTTATTATCTTCTGCAAGCCACTGTCCTTGCTTTGTTATACCAAAATACTTAATCTCATAAAGCTCGGGTGAAACGTATTTGCAAATATGGCTAGCCGATAAGAATGTGACCTCATGCTCTACTGAGCGCCCTCCAAAAACTATCCCTACTTTAAGCTTACGTGACGCTCGTTGCCTTAATAGCTCGAGCAGCTCGTGAGAAAGCTTAGTAATATCGCCGGCTCCCATTGAAACAACAATATCATGAGGATGAACAAAATCAAAAAGTAGAGAGGCTAGATCGTGCCGCTGCACCGCATGAATTTTTTTTATTCCTTTAGCCTCTATTTCCTTGATAATTTCTATCGAAGAAACCCCCTCTATAGGTGCTTCGCCGGCAGCATATATCTCCGTGATAAATATCTCATCCGCTTCATCAAAAACATCTTTATATAATCCCAAGCAATCTTGAGTACGGGTGTAACGATGCGGTTGGAAGACAGCAATCAGGCGTCGTCCCTCTGCAGCTTGACGTATACCTTCTAGAGTGGCTTTTATTTCTGTCGGATGGTGAGCATAGTCGTCAAGCATTAAAATATGATGCTTCTCGCCCTTTTTTTCGCAGCGACGCTTAATACCCCCGAATGAAAGAAAAGCTGCACGGATTCTATTTTCTGCAATTCCTAAGCTTAAAGCTAATCCTAGCACGGCCGCAGCATTAAGAGCATTATGACGTCCCACCATAGGCAACTGAATAGACGAATAATGACAACCCTTAAAATCTACATCAAAAGAGATATTCCATCCTTTTTGAGAAAAGTTGCTAACTTGTAGCTCACAATGGCTTCCAAATCCATAACTAACGCCCTTAGGCTTTAAAGCTAAAAGATGTTTATCATCCCCACACCAAAAAAGATGCTCCGATGTTTCCACTTTGCTTAGAAATTGGCTAAAAGCCTTAATTAAATTCTCTATCTTGCCAAAGTAATTAAGATGATCGGCATCAATATTAGTGATAATGCCCCCATAAGAATGATACTTAAGAAAGGTGCCATCACTTTCATCAGCTTCGGCTATAAAATACTCCCCTTCTCCATGTCCAGCATTTGAATTAAAAGAAGAAAGCATTCCTCCCACCGCATAGGAAGGATCCAAGCCAGCTTGCATGACTATCCAGGCTAAAAGAGCCGAGGTCGTAGTTTTACCATGCGTTCCTGCCACCGTTAAAGTTTTCTGCTCCTGCATTAAGTACAAAAGCAAGTCAGAACGATGAAGCATTAAGCACCCCTGCTGTAAAGCAGCATAATATTCTGGATTATCAGCTTTAATATCTGAGCTATAGATGACAGCGGCATGAGCAGGAACTTGATGAGCCGCATGGCCGATAAATATTTTAGCTCCATTTTTCGACAATTCTTCCGTTACATAGTTGGCTTGCATGTCGCTGCCTGTTACAACCATCTTCTTGTTTAAAAGAATACGTGCTAAACCGCTCATGCCGATGCCACCAATGCCAATAAAATGAAAGTGCTTTACCTTTGAAATCATACGTGGAGCGCCTCCAGAATAAGCGTATAAAGCTCTTTAGGCCGGTGGTTAATCTTGTAATTTTGCATCGCTTGGCTCATCTTTTTCCGTTTTTCTAGGGTAAGAGATTCTATTTCCCCTGCTAAATGAAAAGCATTTAATTCTTTTTCTTGGCACCTTAAAGCTCCCCCTACTTTTTCTACTAGAAAAGCTGCATTTTTTTCCTGATGGTTATCGGTAGCATAAGGATAAGGAATCAATATCCCGGGCACCTCAAACTCCATCTGCTCAGCAATGCTCCCTGCCCCTGCACGGGTAATGGAGATATCTGCCGCCTGCCATGCTAGTTCCATATGTGTCTCAAAAGGTTTGACACAAGCCTTAATGCCTGCTTTTCGATATTCTTCTCTTAAAAATTGGGAACTAGAAGCATCGCCTGTTAAATGAATAATCTGCCATTGCTCTTTAGCATGCTTTAAATGCTGAATCAAAGCTTCGCTAACCAAATTATTCAGATTTAAAGCGCCTTGTGAGCCTCCAAAAGCTAAAATAGTATCTCGCTCTTTCTCTAGCCCAAAAAATTCATGTGCTTTAGAGGAAGAGCTACCTCCCTTATAATATTCTGGACGTAATGGCATGCCAACTTCATAAGTTTTTCCCACTAAAAGATCTGCCGTATCAGGAAAATGGATGCCTACAAAGGAAGCATACTTTGCCAAACAACGATTAACTTTTCCGGGAACACTATTAGCTTCATGAAGGATGAAAGGAATTTCTTTAGCTTTTGCAGCTAGAAGCATAGGCAAGGTATAATAGCTCCCAAATCCTACTAAAATATCAGGACGGTATTCATTAATGATTTTGCAGCTTTGCTTTATACCCTTTAAAATCTTGTAAGAAGCTTTTAACGTCTCCCAAGAAGATTTATTTATAAAAGTAGCGCAAGAGATCGCCTGGTAGCGGAAGAAATCTTTGTCAAAATAAGGGTTAATATCAAGATTTCCGCCTACATACAAAAGTTCAAGAGAGCCATCTGCTGCCATAAGCTGCTTGCCTAAAGCAATAGCAGGATAAATATGGCCCCCCGTGCCTCCTACAGTAATGATAATTTTTTTACCCATCTTCCGCTCCTGCCATTAAAAGTGTCTACTATTACAAAAGTGGGATTTCTAATTCCAGACAATGATAAAAAAATTGCTCCCAGGAAGAGGAATGGCTTTAGATAGATAAAAATAGATAAGTTTCGAAAAATAGATAAGTTTCGAAAAATAGATAAGTTTCGTCTGTATGTTAACCGCTCAGCAACAAACGTTATTTTAAAATAATAAACATACTCTTTTATAGGCAAAAATGGCTAAACGTTCTCTTACTTCCCTTAGATTAAAAAATTCAATGAAAAGCAAGATTCAAAAAATTCATGCTAAGGAATAAATCATTTATACTAAATAGCCCCTGCTTAAAGATTATGCCAAAAAATTATAATGGTTGCTTTTATAAGCTTATTTTTTGTATGAAAGGTAAAAATATTTTTTACAACCTTCTTAAGAATAAATGGAATGTATGTAAAGATTTTTAATCAGCTCTTGCTACGCATTGAAATACAAGCCAACTTAAAAGAAGGATAAACGAATGCATTTAGAAAACCTACAGAGGTCGCCTATACAATCCCCTGAAAACAATTCCTCTCCTATTGCAAAGAAAAACACTTTGGACCCTTCTAGTCCCTTGGCTACCCTACCTTTAAAAATTTTCAAAAAAATTTTTATTTCTTTCAGCAGTTTAACTGAAAACGAATTAAGAAAAATCCTTGATGCAAGGAGCTGTGCCCGTGTGTTTAAACAACACATGCCTAATAATGTCAAATTTTTGCATCTTTATCAGCCTCAGAAGCTACAATTCTATTTTGACAAACTCTCAAGCCATTTAAATAAAAATCCTTTTTCGACCGA
>NZ_JAEMUC010000030.1:0-3508 GCF_018342455.1 Neochlamydia sp. AcF95
TGTTGGTTATCTAGCTTGATTGGTTTCATAGTCAACTTTGCAAGAAATTAAGAGCTTTATAATGATTTAGGCGTAAATAAAGTATAGCGATTTGGGAGAAAAAACGCTCTCAAAATATTACTTAAGCATGAAACATCCTTTAAATCATGTCAAACTAATTACGTTAAAGGATAGGGCATTATGACCACTGAAATACTTATAAGGAATTACCGTACTGAAGACACGCAAGCTCTTGCAAATATCTATTTTTATACGATTCATCGCATCAATATTAAACATTACACGCAAGAACAAGCGATGTATGAGCTTCTGAATCAAGCTTAGAGAGAGAAGGCATCACTTCAGAAGCCAGCAAATGATGCCATCTTTTACAGACGCTAAATAAGGGAGGAACTGCGCAGGCTTCTAAGATAGGGAGTAGCAATTCATTGGGCAAGCTTTCAATAGATGCCGAAGAGATAGGATGCATTTTATTTCCTTTGGTAATGATGGCTTTTCAGCATTTTTATTTTTAAAAGTAAAATAAAAAAATTAAAAAGGCAAGTCAAAACAATTCGTATCCTTATCAACGAAAAGCAACTCCCAGATGATCTACCGGCGCTTTTTTTTCCAGATAGATCCAAGGAAAGGGGGGGGACCTTCCAAGCATTTGGGAGCAGCCACAGGTTTTGGCGATTAAGTGACGCGGCAATTTTGATTTGGCTAAAAGAATGAGATTGATTCTTTGCCTTATTTGAGAAAAACGGCTCTTTTTGGCGCAATGTTTCAATCCTTCTACCAAATGATGGAATACAATACGCCTAGCTTCTTCCTGTCAAGAAAGGTTGTTCTTCCAGCCTAGCAATCTGCAGAAAAAGAGAGAAACTTCTTGTCATTATAAATGTATAGGTTAGCTTAAGCTTACTTAGTTGCGGGAAGGAAAGCGGATGACTTCTTTAAAGATAAGATGGCTAAAAGTTTGTTATTTTATTTTAGTCCACCCTCATTTAAAAAGCACTTACAACCATTCTACAATTGAAAACGCTGCCTTATCTTTTCTGCAATATCTTTCAACGGATTTTTCGCTAATTCAAGCTTGGTAAGCTTAGACAATTGTCCTATTTCTGCAGGCAGGCTGGTGAGCTGGTTTTGATTTAAGCAAAGCTCTTGCAGCTTAGACAGCCGCCCTATCTCTGCAGGAAGGTTGGTGAGCTGGTTTTGATTTAAGTAAAGCTGTAGCAGATCAGACAGCTGTCCAATTTCTGCAGGAAGGCTGGTGAGCTGGTTTTGATTTAATTTAAGCGTTTGCAGCTGAGGCAGCTGCCCGATTTCTGCAGGCAGGCTGGTAAGCTGGTTTTGGCCTAAGTAAAGCCTTTGCAGCTGAGACAGCCGTCCGATTTCTACAGGTAGACTGGTGAGCTGGTTGCTTCTTAAGGTAAGCCATTGTAGCTGAGACAACTGCCCGATTTCTGCAGGAAGGCTGGTGAGCTGGTTTTGACTTAAGTAAAGCCATCCCAGCTGAGACAATTGCCCGATTTCTGCAGGAAGGTTGGTGAGCTGATTGCTTCTTAAGGTAAGCTTTTGCAACTTAGACAATTGCCCGATTTCTGCAGGTAGACTGGTGAGCTGGTTTTGACTTAAGTAAAGCCATCCCAGCTGAGACAGCTGCCCGACTTCTGCAGGAAGGCTGGTGAGCTGGTTTTGGCTTAATTCAAGCCTTTTCAGCCGATACAACTGCCCGACTTCTGCAGGTAGAGAGGTGAGCTGGTTTTGATTTAAGTCAAGCGCTTGCAGCCAAGACATTTGCCAGATTTCTGCAGGCAGACTGGTGAGTTGGTTTTGGCTTAAGTCAAGCGCTTGCAGCTGAGACAGCCGTCCGATTTCTACAGGCAGGCTGGTGAGCTGGTTTTGGCTTAAGAAAAGATATTGCAGCTGAGACAATTGCCCGATTTCTGCAGGCAGAGTGGTGAGCTGGTTTTGCTTTAAGTAAAGCTGTAGCAGATCAGACAGCTGCCCAATTTCTGCAGGAAGGCTGGTGAGCTGGTTTTGGCTTAAATCAAGCTCTTGCAGCTTAGACAGCTGCTCGATTTCTGCAGGAAGGCTGGTGAGCTGGTTTTGATTTAATTCAAGCCTTTGCAGATGAGACAATTGCCCGATTTCTGCAGGCAGGCTGGTGAGCTGGTTTTGGTTTAAGTAAAGCTTTTGCACCTGAGACAGCTGCCCGAGCTCGGCAGGAAGGCTGGTGAGTTGGTTTTCTCTTAAGTGAAGCGTTTGCAGCTGAGACAACTGCCCGATTTCTGCAGGCAAGCAGGTGAGCTGGTTCTGTCTTATGTAAAGCCATTTCAGCTGAGACAACTGCCCGATTTCTGCAGGCAAGCAGGTGAGCTGGTTTTGACTTAATTCAAGCCTTTTCAGCCGATACAATTGCCCGACTTCTGCAGGTAGAGCGGTGAGCTGGTTTTGATTTAAGTCAAGCGCTCGCAGCCAAGACATTTGCCAGATTTCTGCAGACACACTGGTGAGTTGGTTTTGGCTTAAGTAAAGCCCTATCAGCTGAAATAGTTGCCCGATTTCTGCAGGCAGGCTGGTGAGCTGGTTTTGATTTAAGTAAAGAAATTGTAGCTGAGACAATTGCCCGATTGTTTTAGGCAGACTGGTGAGCTGGTTTTGAGTTAAGTTAAGCCATTGCAGCTGAGGCAGTTGTCCGATTTCTGCAGGCAAGCAGGTGAGCTGGTTTTGGCTTAAGTTAAGCTTTTGCAGCTTAGACAATTGCCCGATTTCTGCAGGAAGACTGGTGAGCTGGCTTTGGCTTAAGTTAAGCTCTTGCAGCTGAGATAACTGGCATATTTCTGAGGGTAAATAAGTCAAGCCTGCTCCAGACAAATCCAAAGCCGTGATGTTTTTACAATTTTCTTCCATCCAATCTATAAGAAGCTCCCCTTTTTTCTCTAGAGGCAAATATTTGATTGCTTCTCGGCTCAAGTATTCTTCCCCTCCAGGAAGTTTTTTCCAAAACAAAAGGCGATTAATATTTACAAGATAAGAGGAGTAATTAGCCAGAGTAAAATATCTTTTTTGCTCGGTTATCCATTTAAATTCTAATTCTAGAGGTGAAAGAGATCTAGCTAAAGTAAAGATTTGCCTAAAAATTGCATTTACCTTTGCTGTTTCAGAAAGTCTACTTTCTAGCTTATAAATCCTATCTAAGATAAAAGCCTGCCTGCTAATACCCCTTTGGGACACATGTACTTTACCTATTTTTTTATAAAGAGAAGGCATCACTTCAGAAGCCAGCAGATGATGCCATCTTTTACAGACGCTAAATAAGGAAGGGGCTACGCAAGCCTCTAAGATAGGGAGCAGCAATTCATTGGGCAAACTTTCAATAGAGGCCGAAGAGATAGGATGCATTTTATTTCCCTGGGTAATAATGACTTTTCAGCATTTTTATTTTTTAAAAGCAATATAAAAAAATTAAAAAAGCAAGTCAAACGAATTCCTATCCTTATCACCAGGGGGGGGGGGGCAG
>NZ_JAEMUC010000031.1:0-90257 GCF_018342455.1 Neochlamydia sp. AcF95
CCATATTCGTAGCAGCAATCTAAAGCTCTACCTAAACGATCATCCGATATATTTTCAGATCTACACGCTCTTCCTAATAATCGTTCCACAGGTTTACTTGCGTAAAATTGTGCTTCTAAATATAAGGGACGTGAAGTAAAACCTAACCCATTGATGACCATCAATTTGATGCATTCTCCTGTTGTTATAATAGCTCGGGGATCGGGGGGAATTAGTTGATCTATCATGCTCACTAAATTGATCTCGTCACACATAGCAGAAACAATCCCTAAGTGGTCAAGATCTTTGCTACTATACTCTTCCATCGCTTATATCCTCTCTTTCTTTGCTTTGAGAGGAACAAGCTTAGTTTTTTCTTGAAAAAAACTTAAGTCAATTTATCAAAATAATAAAAAAATTATCCAACCATTGTTTTAACCTGCGGAATGTGGGAAATAACGTTAAAATTTTTATTTGCGGGAATTGCTGTCTAGATTGCCTTGTTCTTGGCAATATTGCTCCAAGTTGCTATAAAAATATTGTCACCTTAGAATGATTTTCAACGAAAAGCTTAAGATTAATGGCGAGAGCTTTTTTTGCATAATCAGTCGCCTTGCCTAAATTGCCTTGTTTATGATAGATGTCCCCCAAGTTGTTATAAGCCATTGCCGTCTTAAAATGATTTTCACCAAACAGCTTAAGGTTAATAGCAAGCGCTTTTTCTACATACTCCACTGCCTTGCCTAGATTGCCTTGTTCTTGGTAAATTCGGCCTATATTATTGCAAGAGATCGCCACGGCAGGATGATTTTCACCAAACAGCTTAAGGTTAATGGCGAGAGCTTTTTCTGTATACTCCACTGCCTTGTCTAGATTGCCTTGTTCTTGGTAAATTTGGCCTAAATTATCGCAAGAGATTGCCACGGCAGGATGATTTTCACCAAACAGCTTAAGGTTAATGGCGAGAGCTTTTTCTGCATACTCTGCTGCCTTGCCTAGATTGCCTTGTTCTTGATAAATTCGGCCTAAATTATTGCAAGACATTGCCACATCAGGATGATTTTCCCCAAAAAGCTTACGGTAAATCGCAAGAGCTTTGTTAGTATATTCAGCCGCTTGTCCTAAATTGCCATAATCTTGGTAAATTTGGCCTAAATTATTGCAAGAGGTTGCCACAGCAGGATGATTTTCCCCAAAAAGCTTAAGAAAAATAGCACCAGCTTTCTTAATATATTCAGCCGCCTGTTCTAAATTACTCTGCTCTTGGTAAATATGGCCTAAATTATTGCAAGAGGTTGCCACAGCAGGATGATTTTCCCCAAAAAGCTTAAGACAAATCGCAAGAGCTTTCCTAGTATATTCTACCGCTTGCTCCAAATTACCTTGCTCTTTATAAATTTGGCCTAAATTATTGTAAGAGGTTGCCACCTCATAATGATTTTCCCCAAAAAGCTTAAGGCAAATGGCAAGAGCTTTTTTAGTATATTCTACAGCCTTTTCTAAATTGCCTTGCTTTTGGTAAATGAGGCCTAAACTATTGCAAGAGGTTGCCACAGCAGGATGATTTTCCCCAAAAAGCTTAAGGAAAATAGCACCAGCTTTCTTAGTATATTCTGCCGCTTGTCCTAAATTGCCATGATCTTGGTAAATGAGGCCTAAATTATTATAAGAGGTTGCCACATCAGGATGATTTTCACTAAAAAGCTTAAGGAAAATGGCAAGAGCTTTGCTAGTATATTCTGCCGCCTGCCCTAAATTGCCATGATTTCGGTAAATTTGGCCTAAACTATTATAAGAGGTTGCCACATCATGATGATTTTCCCCAAAAAGCTTAAGGCAAATTGCAAGAGCTTTTTTAGTATATTCTACCGCCTGTGTTAAATTGCCTTGTTCTTTGTAGATTTGGCCCAGATTGTGATAGGCTGTAGATGCCATGGGATGATTTTCACCATATAACTTACCGAAAATGGCAAGTGTTTTCAGGATATGCTCAGATGCTTTTATTAAATTTCCTTGTTCTCGGTAAAACAATCCCAAATTGTTGTGATGTATTGCTATATTATGATGATTATCACCAAATAGCTCAGTGGCAATGACCCCCGCTTTTTTTATATATTTAGCTGCTTTAGCTAAATTTCCTTGGCGCTGATAGATTGCTCCTAGGTTATTATATATAGTTGCCATATCAGGACGATTTTCAATAAAAAGCTTCTTTTTAATATCTAGCGCTTTTTGTGAATACTTAAGTGCTTTTGTTAAATTTCCTTGTTCCTCATAAATTGCTCCCAAATTGTTGTAACTATTTGCTATGCTGGGATGATTTTCACCCAACAGCTTTCTCTTAATATCTAGCGCTTTTTGATAATGCTCAATTGCTTTTGCTAAATTGCCTTGCTCTCGGTAAATTTGGCCTAAATTATTATAATAGATTGCTATATTAGGATTAATTTTATTATCTGGATTTTGATCAATAGCAAGCGCTTGTTGAGTATATTTAGCTGCTTTATTCAGATTTCCTTTACTAGCATAAATGATCCCAAGAGTATTAAATATTTTAGAATTTTTTAAATCTGCTTTTTTTGCTAGGCGATACCACTTTTTTGCCTCATCTATTTGGCAAAGTCTTAAAGCTATATCTCCTTGAGTTTGGCATGAATCATCATTTAATTCTGAAGATTGAAGTGTCTCTTCATTGCCTGCTAAAAAATCCTGCATCGCTTGATAAAAAGGAATAAAAATCTGACATATTTTTTTTATCTTTCCCAAGGCTTCCTGATCTAAAGCAAACTGCTTCTTGATGAGTCCCGGTTCGTCAAAGCCAAAGGGTTTAATCAGCGGATTCATCATCTCTTGCTGTGCCTGATAATGCGAATAGGTTTTAAGGCGCATAAATAGCGCTATGCTCATCCACTCTTTTAATTTATTAGCGGCGCCAGCTGTTATAATTCCTAGCTTGTTTAGCTGATCAATCCTAGTGAAAGTATCGGAAGCCATTACTTTTTTGAGAAGGGCTAATCGGTCCAAAGCCAAATGAGGAAAGCGATAAAAATCATTTTTAACTTTAAAAATCATTCCTTGCCTACTTAAATCGCTCATTCCTGGATTAAAAGCTTCCATATCAGCTACAACAAGGTGTTGCTTGGCTAAGTACTCCCGAAGGCTAAGATCTGCTTGGCAAAAAATATCAAGTTTTTTTTGAAGTTTTTGCCTATATTGCCGAGTTAATTCTGGATTACCTGTTAGATGGGTAAAGGTTAAAAGCTCCATAGGAAGATGTGGCTCTTTATCATGCCACCACTGTCCTTCCTCATCTTTAGCAATATATTGAGCCATTTTCTCAGGAGTTTGGATAAGCTCAAATGTTTTACCATTGCCGAAAGGAGTTTTGCAACCTTTTCCTTCTACTCCTGCTCCATCGAAGGCAAAGCCTCGTGGCGTAATGCCATCAAAAAAATCTATCGTTTTTAGGCAGGGAATGTTTAGAGCAGGAAGAATAGTTTCTCCTAAGTTGATCACTTTTAAGTGAAGTAGATTGGTTAGATTGCTAAAATATTTTTTATTTATAGGATTGTCTTCTTGGATAAGAATACCAAATTCTAAGTCAGAATAAGGGGTCATTTCTTCTCTAGCTAAAGAGCCAAAGCCTATCATGGCATATTCACAAGGCGCGGTGTCTAATTGATGCAAGGCCTGTATTGTGAGCTGTCCAAAGAAAATTTTTATTTGGTGAGCTATCTCACCATAAAGCTCGCTCACCTCTTGGGAAGAGGGGGTCTCTGGCAGAGTTTGAATTTTTTCTTCTATTTCTTCTCTCAATTTTTTCAAGTTGTTGCGATTACGTTCAAATTGTTTCTCGATGATCGCGGAACTAAAAGGTTGGCCTTTACATTGTTTAACAAGTAAATTTTGTACGTGTGAGAGTCTATTCCTAAGAATTTTTCGCCGTTGTGGAGGAGCAAGGCGTAAAGCATAATTATAAAGTCCTGCCGCTTGCAAAAGTGTTTCAGGGGTGCCTTTGCATACATAAACATCCCCTAATTTTTCCATGTAGACACTTTCTTGGATAGGATCATTTTCTTGAACGGCGAGCTTTAAAGCTAGCGTATAGGCTTCTTCTGCTTCTTCTAACTTAAACTTTATTAAAAAATTATTGCTTTCCTCTATAGAATAAACAATTTTGTCTAGATACTCAGCAATTCTATCAAGATACTCTGGCAATTTTTGAGGTTGATAACGTATCAACAACTGAACCTTGCTGGGTAGGTGCTGCTTAAACACGCGAGCACAGCTTTTAGCATTAAGAACCTTCCTTAATTCATCATCGTTTAAACTGTTGAAAGAGAGGAAAATCCGTTGGAAAATTCTTAAGGGTAGGGTAGATAAAGGATTGGAGGGATCAAATACTTCTTGCTTACCAGCCTCATTAAAATCCTGTTCTGTAAGGGAAAATCTTTTAACTTTATTCATTCTAGCTTCTATATGAAGAGAAAAAGAAGGTTTTTCATCTGAAAGAAGAGTAGAGGAAGTTGCTGATTCTACAAGAAGAAAGTGATCCGGCTTTGAAGGCTTTTGAGCATAAATAAAATGGCCTCCTAAATCTACAATGAGGATATATTCTTTAGGTCTTTCTTCATCAGGAATAGTGCCCCATTCTTGGGCTGTCTCATCTGCAGCTATTCCCTGTCTTGGGAGGATAAGCATATCATTAACGCCACAAATCAAATGTTCCTCATTAACTGTCACCAATCGTATAGGAATAGATAAAGCCGAGGCTAGCAGATCTCCTTCACCTAAGCCGCTTACCCAAGTTCCTTTTCCTATTATTTCTTCTGCTCTTTCGCTGTTCGTATGCCTGATGATGCTTGAAAGCACTTTCCTTAAATAAGAAATTTTGTTTTCTTGATCGTCTAGCAAAGGAATTTTCCTAGAAAGGCAAGCATAACTTCCTAAAAAAGCGCTAAAAAAACAATTACCATCACTGGGAACACCTTTTAATTCAAATTCTTCTTTGCTTAGATAATTGGCGGCGGTGTTCACTTTTGCTATCATAGACTCACTAATAATAGCTGAAGAATCCTGCCATAAGCACTCAGCTATTCTATGCTTATCCCATTGAGTAGGGGCTAAAAAGTTAGCTTGTTGCTTTTCTGTTGGTGAGTTAGTTCTCACTTTTTTTGCATGAAAACTTTTCCATTCCTCAGTTTGTTCAATTAGCTCCTCCCACTCTTTACAAACCAATCGTGCTTTGCATAAGTCTTGCTTTTCTAATTTTTTGAAAATTTTTAAGCTAATCTCTGCATAAGGGCCTAGTTTCAGATAAGGCTGCTTTTCTTTTTCTATTTTCTTAAACGCAGTAAAGATGAAGGGTGTAATAGGTAAATTTTCTACATTCATGCGTTTATCCTGATTTTAGCTTTGGGGTATTTTAAGAAGTTTGTAATATTACTTGTAATTTTTTTTAATTTACTATTAATTTTTGATAAATCATATTAAATGAATACTAATTTTAATTTCTATAAATAATTAACAATGAATTTTTTTTAATTTTTTACTTTTTAAATAGCCGGTCGCGTTATCCTCTTATTTTGTTTACTGTTCCATTCTCTTTTCATAACTGAACGATCTAATTTTACCCTGATGATGACTTTTTAAATGTTATTGCTCTTACAATTACAAAAAAGCATATAAAGTTTAATATGCATAGAAAAAAATTGAATCCCTACTTGCTCGTCTATACCTCTCTAAGAGTACGCTTGCGAAGCACCCATTTAAATTGGTCTCCAATTAAATAAAAAAATTAGCACTTTATGTATGGCTTTGGCTGGTCATAATAGATAGGCAGGCGATAGGTAACCATGCGGTTTTTGGTTAAATATCACAAGTGTGACCATCAAGCTAAAAACTCATTTCACTAGAAAATGAACAAAGTAGAAAAATATTTAAAATGTACCCATATTTTTGTGAGGAGGTAAAGGGGGTAAATGTTTTTTTAATTAAAACTTCGCTTATTTCTACGATGAGCCTTAAGCTTGATTTTGATAATTTTTTTGCTCAAAGTTCTATTTAATTTGCTTCTTTACAATTACTTGTAAAAAGAAAATAAAATCCGTTTATATTTTGTAGATAAAAGTAGGCGTTGCATCTAAATAACCTTTAATTTATAAATTAGGTATGACTAACTCTACTATTATTTGGTTTAGACAAGATCTTCGGTTAGAAGATAATCCTGCATTACAGGCTGCCCTTCAAAAAGGAGCCTCTATTCTTCCTGTTTACATTTATTCTCCCGAGGAAGAAGGGGATTGGCCGCCAGGTGCTGCCTCACGCTGGTGGTTACATCACTCTTTACAAAGTCTAGCTGATGAATTGTTAAAAAATGATCTACATTTAATTATCCGTGCAGGCAATACGCAAAAAATTTTAGAAGAACTTTGCCAGTCTACAGGTAGCACATCCATCTTTTGGAACAGGCGTTATGAACCGGCCGTTATTAAAAGGGATGCGCTCTTAAAAAGTCATTTTCATGAATTAGGCATCGAAACTAAAAGTTTTAATAGTAGCTTGCTTTTCGAGCCTTGGACTAATCTCAACAAAGAAAAAAAGCCTTTTCAAGTTTTTACTCCTTTTTGGAAAGCTTGTCAAAAATTGCCTGAGCCTCCACTTCCTCTTGCCTGGGAATCTAAGAAAAAGCTTCTTTCTGTTCAGGTTGATAGCATGCATATCGATGAGCTTAACCTTCTTCCTCATATTCACTGGGATAAAGGTATTCAAGCCACATGGAAGCCTGGATCTTTAAATGCAAAAAAAGCTCTAATGGATTTTATAAAAAATTCTATTTACGAATATAAGGATCTAAGAGATAGGCCCGATTTGCCAGGAGTTTCACGCCTTTCTCCTTACCTGCATTTTGGCGAGATAAGTCCTCGTACAATTTGGCATACCATTAAAGAGCAATGCGATCTTAGTAAAGAAGGAGTTGAAGCCTACTTACGGCAATTAGGATGGAGAGAATTTGCTTATCACCTTCTTTATCATTTTCCTCATACTTCTAAGGAACCTTTAAGAGATGAGTTTAATCAATTTCCTTGGGATAATAGTCCTGATCATTTAAAAGCATGGCAGAAAGGCCAGACTGGCTATCCTTTTGTTGACGCAGGTATACGGCAAATGTGGGAAATCGGATGGATGCATAATCGTTTACGGTTAATTGTAGGTTCTTTTCTAGTCAAAGACCTATTGATAGCATGGCAAGAAGGTTTTGCTTGGTTCTGGGATACCCTTGTAGATGCAGATTTAGCCAATAATACCTTAGGATGGCAGTGGGTGGCAGGTTGCGGGGCAGATGCTGCGCCTTATTTTAGAATATTCAATCCCATCACGCAGGGAGAAAAATTTGATCCCCATGGAGATTTTGTGCGGAAGTGGGTGCCAGAGCTTGCCGCTTTACCTAATGAATGGATTCATAAGCCCTGGGAAGCTCCAGAAAAAACATTAAGAGAGGCAGGCATAGAGCTAGGAGTTAATTATCCAAAGCCTATTGTGGATCACGCAAAAGCCCGTGAGAAAGCACTGGCAGCTTTTCAAGAAATAAAGAGCTAGCTCATCCATTCTTTTGCTCTACAGCTCATTCTAATTCTTCTCTAAAATTTCTCTTTAGCAAAATTATTTAGAATATGGCGCTTTTGCTTTACCAATAGCTTTTAAGGGAGAATGGAGGAAAGTTCGTAGGCTTAATCGATTATTTACACAATGCTCTGTATATAAAATTGACTTTTTTTAAATTTTTTCTGATACTCAAATAAAATTTAAAAAAGGCTTTATCTATGCCATTTACTCTATCTATAGGAGCCTCGGCTCCAGATTTTTGCTTGCCAGCCACGGATGGAAAAAACTATTCCTTAAAAGATTTTGACTCTGCTTCTATCCTAGTCATTTTCTTCACATGCAATCACTGTCCTTACGTGACAGGATCAGATGAAGTGACTCGTCAGACCGCTGAAAAGTTTAAAAACGATGGAGTAGTTTTTGTAGGTATTAACTCCAATAGCGCAACCACGGTTCCTGCCGATTCCTTTGAGCATATGCAGGAGAGAATGCAAATTCATCGTTTTCCTTGGTATTATCTTTACGATGCTTCTCAGGCAGTAGCTAAAGCCTACGGGGCCCTGCGCACCCCTCATTTTTTTGTTTTTGATCAACAGCGCAAGCTCATCTACACGGGTAGAGGAGTTGACAGTCCTAAAGATACCTCTAAGGTGAGGCAAAATGATTTAGAGAGGGCCCTAGCAGAGCATCTGGCGGGTAGATCTTTAACTACGCCTTTAACAAATCCAATAGGCTGCAATATTAAATGGGAAGGTAAAGAGCGTCATTGGATGCCAAGCGATGCTTGTGACCTTGTCTAAGATACGTTCAAAGGAATTTTAATGAAAATTTTGGTGGCTGGTGCTTCCGGGTTTATAGGGAAAAACTTAGTTTTAGCCCTTACGCAAGCAGGCCATGATGTAAAGATACTAGTGCGCAAAAATACAGGCTTAGCTGAAAATGAAATAAGCTGGGCTCCTGAAAGAGGGGCCATTAATGACAACGACCTAGAGGGGATTGAAGGAATTATCAATTTAGCCGGTGATAATATTTTTAAAGGACGTTGGACAGAAGCTAAAAAGAGATCTATTATTGAAAGCCGCCTTCAGGCCACTCGTACTCTTGCAAGTTGTTTTTTTCGCTTAAAAAATCCTCCTAAGCTTTTTATTAATGCTTCTGCTATAGGCTATTATGGCAACAGGGGAGAGCTTCTTCTGACGGAAGAGAGTTCAAATGGCACGGGATTTTTAGCTCACGTTTGCGAAGAATGGGAAAAAGCTACACACGCCCTAGAAGCTATGGATGTGCGTGTAGCTTGTCTGCGTTTTGGAATCGTCCTTAGTCCTAAAGGGGGAGCTTTAGCGAAAATGCTGTCAGGATTCAAATGGGGAATTGGCGGTAAAATGGGATCGGGACAGCAATATATGAGCTGGGTAAGCTTAGAAGATGTTCTTGCTGTATTTTTACATATTTTAAAAACAGAAAAATTGGAAGGCCCTATTAATGTGGTGGCTCCGCACCCTGTCACTAATCATGTATTTACTAAAATGCTAGGAAAAGCACTCGGTCGACCTACCCTTTTATCTCTTCCCAGCTTTGTCTTACGGTTCCTATTGGGTGAAAAAGCCGATGAGTTGCTTTTATCCAGTCAACGCGTTTCATGCTCGAAATTAATCGATTCTGGTTATACGTTTCTCCATAGTAACCTTGAAAAAGCACTTCCTCAGCTTCTTGCGCAAGAGAGTTAGCTTTTTTGGTTAGATTCTTCATGGATAAATATTCGCTGAATACGAGGTCCTAAGCAGGTAATCAGTTCATGGACTATCGAATCTCCTTGTAAAGCTACTTCTTCAGGAGCAAGATATTGGCCATGCTCATCCTCGCCAAAAATCAATACCGCATCTCCAATGGCTACATTTTCAATACCCGTAACATCTACCATCATAAAATCCATACAGATTTTTCCTACCATAGGTGCTTTTTGCCCTCGAATGAGAACATACCCTTTTCCACTGTAATGGCGATGAAGGCCATCAAAATATCCAATAGGAAGAACAGCGATTACTTGTTTATCCCGTTCTACGCGATAGCTGCGGCCATAGCTAATGGTATCGCCTGCTTTGCAATAATTAATGCCTGCAATCCTTGAAACAAGCGTAAGAGCTAGCCGCAATTCCATTGCCTGGCGGGCAGCTTCTGAGCAGTGGAGTCCATAGATAGCTAAACCGACGCGAACCATGTTATACTGATTAAAATCGAATCTAACAACAGCGCTTGAGTTTGAGGCATGATAATAATTAGCTGTAATCTGATGTTTTTTTAACTGAGCAATGACCCCATCAAAGCTCTGCGTTTGAGCGAATGTGAAAAAATCTTGCGCGGGGTCATCAGCACAGGCAAAATGGGTCATTAAGCCCTCTAAAATTAGATGGGGGCAATCCTTGATTAAAGTCGCAAGCTCTAAGGCATTGTTAATTGAACATCCTAGGCGATTCATTCCTGTATCAACATGCAAGTGTACTCGAATGCTTTTATTTTGTTTAGAAGCCTCGTTTGCTAGAGCAGTAATGAATTCTTTCTCACTGACCCCCACTTCCAGCTCCCATTTAACAATTTTTGCAATTTCATAAAGAGAAGAATGGATCACAAAAACTGCTTGCTTAATTCCAGCTCTTTTAAGCGCTACCCCTTCTTCTACACAGGAAACGCCCAAGATATCTACCCCACAAGTCGATAAAAATTTTCCTATACGTATCTCCTCGGTGCCATAAGCTAACGCTTTAACCATCACCATAAGGCGCGTGTTAGCTCCTACCTTATGGCGAATGGTTGCAATATTGGATTGTATAGCAGCAAGATTTATAAAACATTGATTGCTGGCTATGCTATCATTAAAAATTTCTATTAAATTATTTAAGGGTTCTTTACGTTCATTTTTGATGACTACATAGTCATTGCATTGTATATGTGCTTGCATTTGCTGAAGGGCATCACGATAGGTATTGTAATGACAAATTTCTAAAGGGTTTTTTGCTTTGTTAGCGATGTTAATGATTTCTTGGAAATTATGCGAGCCTACTAAAGCTAGCATTTGTACTTTATTTTTTATAAGAGCATGGCCTATGCGTCTATATTCCGAGGTGTTATTTTCTTTTTTTCCTCGTATGCCACCAAAAATAAATATCCTACGATGTTCAGTAGAAGAGTGCTCAAAATGTTTAAGAGCTTGATCAACAGATTGAGGATCGGAGCTATAAGTCTCATTAATAAATGTTGCACCTATTGGGGATTTCCATATTTCTGTGCGCATTGGCTCTAGGATATAGTCACAAAGGGCCTCTTGGATTATCTTAGCAGAGACTCCTAGGAGCCAGGCAGCTTTAACTGAGATGTTAAGAAGATCCATGAAATAATAGAAGCCAGCATTAATTCTTTCTTTTAAATAAGTTCCGCAAGGGAATTTAATGCCATAGAGCATCTCCACTTCGTAAGGCTTGCTTAAAAGATGAGCATGGGGAAGAAAAGGAGTTTCTTTATTCCAAAAATGGTAAGGAGCTTTAATCTGTTTTAAATAGGGCTCGAGAAAAGGAGTTTCAGGGATAAGGGCCCATTTATTTTCAGGAGGGACAGTTATAAGCTTAATAGTTTCTGCTACAAGGGCCTGTTGGTTGCCGAAAGTGATCAGATGCTTTTTGCCTATATGAGTAAGTATACAGGCTTGAGGATGAATAATTTTTGCTAAGCGATCCATTTCATTATCTTGGGACACCGCTGCTTCTATCAACGCAATCTCATGCTGTTGAGAGATGTTGAGAATGCTTAAAGGTACGCCCACTTGGCTATTAAAGCTACCAGGAGATGCTATTACTCTTTTGGTAGGTGCTATCATCGCCTGTAGCAAATCTTTAACCATTGTTTTACCATGCGTACCAGTGATGCCAACAATCAAGGCCTTAAGTTGATGCCGATAGGCTGTGGCTATCTCTTGGAAAGCTTTTAAAGGATCTAAAACACGTAAAAGATTAATAGCAGGTAACTTGGCTGGTTGCCAATCATTGCGTACAATTGCAAAGCGTGCACCTGCTATAGCTGCATGTTCAACATAATGATGGCCATCTTCAATCTGTCCTGGTAAAGCTACAAATAGTGCATGGGGAGAGGAAATTAAGCGTGAGTCAATACAGATTTGATCAATGATAGGGGAGCCTATACAAGGGCTAGATAGGGCTGCAGAAAAGCCTTCCCAGAGTCTTAGGTCAAATGGATCCATAGCTAATCAGTAAGTAGGTTAGAGGCACTATAACTTATTCATCATAGAAATTCAAGGGAGAGAAGTTTTTGTGGGTAAATCTCTTATAGCTTAAGTAGACATCCTCAAAAATGTTATAGGAAAAAGCGAGTTTTAGAATTTAAATTTTTATGCAAACATATCAAAATCTTTACGAATATTTATCTACTATTTTCTAATGAATAGAATAAAGAAATATTGTAGCAGCTTTATTCAAGATAAGAAAGTGGAGCCAAATAGAAGCATGGGTAAAGCGAGTTTTTATCTAAATATCCATGGGGAAGCATTTACCTTGTTTTGGGGTATTCCTGGACTCCCTTTAACTAATAATATTGCAGGGCAAATGATGAAAAAAGCTGTTTTAATCACAAAAATGCATATTCCTTTCGCAATAAAACTGGAGCTAAAATTGCCGACATCCTTATGGGCGTGATGGAAACTTGCGCTCTCAATCAGCTCAACCCCTACAATTTTCTAATTGCAATTCAACAACACCAAAAAAATGTTCTCCGGAATCTGAAACTTTGGCTCTCTTGAGTCTATGAAAAAAGACTTAAGGAGTTTCAGTCAACTTTCCTGCAATCACGACATTTTTGCCTCTTTTATCGCTTATTGCAAGCTTGAATTTCTTATATTCAAAACTTCACTTAATCATTTTGCTCTAGGATATAGAATAATCCTTAAAGCTAATCAGATGGCCTGTCAAGAATTGCAAACTTTACAGAGAAATTCCATGTCTGCGTAAGGTAAATTAAAATTTCATTGCTACCAAACAACTTCCTTTGTATAAGAAAATTTTTATCTTTTGGAAAAATAGCATGCGAAATTTTCTTTGTATTTTTTTCTTATACACTGTTTGCTCACACCTACAAGCTACTGAAGAACCCGTGGGTTTTGCAAAAGCTACTACCGCCCAAGAAGTTTTCATAGGAGAGCAAAATATCGCTACTTTAGGTGGAGAGCCTTCAGCTATGGTAGACGGCTGCGTTAACGCCATCACGGGTACTTTTATCGATAGTGGGATTGATCTATGGGCCCCAGGCCCCGATCCTCTTTATGTGGAACGCATCTATACCCATACCAGCGGCTGGAGTATTAACGAGCCAGAAAATGTAGAAATGCTTGGGGGCAGCTTAAACAGAGTCGTTCACGAAGAAAAAGGCATGAAGGCTTTATATACCAATACCCTAATTGGGCGCACCCTTTTCATCGATGCAACCAATTACAGTCAGGGGTTGACCAATTGCTCTAAAGGATTCATCAGCGGCAAAAGCAATCCTCATAATCTTCAGATGCAAATTGTTTCTCCTAAACCAGGTACTTTCGCCGTGTACTTAAGAGATGGTTCAAAAAGCCTTAAATATTTTGGTTCTAGTCATCGCACGCCACTTTCCCTGGCTGCTATTCGCTATCAACATGGGCTTACTTATGAACAAAAACCTTATGGAATTAAGACGCAGTATACCTATCAAAAATCCCCCTTAGGGTGGAAAATTGGTGAGATAAGTCATACGAATAGCCTTCAGCAAGATTTAGGGATTATTCACTTTGAATATGATAATTTTAAGCTTAATCCTCGCATGGTAGCCTATGCCAATAAAGATAAAAGCGGAAGCTGCGAATATCTTTTCAGCAATTATCCGGCCAGGCCTGAGCTCCATCAAGTGATTTCTACCAACGCTCCCAAAATTTGCTATTCATACGATGATACTACCCACCGCATGAAACAAAAAGCCCTACCCAATGGTCGCTGCAAGCAAATTGAATATTACGATGAGACCAACCCTTGCGCCTATACTAAAAAACCTTTAACTTTTTACGATACATGTACTTCCCCTTATGAACGTGTCTCTTGTTTAAAAGCTGCTGTAGGCACCGATCAAACCCTGCATCCTACCCATCGCTTTTACTATGAGGTAAACCCCATCAACCGTAAAAGTCGTATTTATAGCTATCCAGGTGGAACGACCCGCGTGCTCGATCTTCATAATCAAGAAACTCGCTATCATCATGACTCAAAAAGACGCTTAACAGGCATCGATAAGCTGTTAGACTCTAATCTTTATCGCACGCAAAGTTTTTTTTGGAGCTCTTTGCCACATTTAGAGGGATGCTTAACAACCAAAACCTTACAAGATGGCCAGGGTAACTTACTAAGCAGCCGCTATTACGATTACGACAAAAATGGAAATATAAAACATGAATGGCTTCTTGGAAATCTTACGGGAAATGCAAAGGGCCCTGTGCTAAATAAAGAGGGCATTCCTATAGCGGGACAATATGATAGCTACATTCGCACTTATGAGTATAGTGATGACGGATATAACCACTTATTACGTGAGCAAGATGGATGTAAGGAGATCGTTTACCTCTATTACCCTAAATCTGCCTTACTCCATAAAAAATTGATGCGCGTGAATAACAAAATCGTCTATCGCGAGTTTTATACTTATAACAGCAATGGTTCAATCACGCGTTATGTTTATGATGATGGACATACTTTAGAAGAAGATGATCTGACAGGTATCACAGAGCGCCATAGTGTCTATACCAGCTATCGCGATCAATTTCCGGTGGGTTTACCTGAAATTATCGAAGAAAAATATCTAGACCTTGCCCTTAAGGAAGAGATTTTACTGCGAAAAACGCAAAATTTCCATGATCATCAAGGGCGGATAACCCAGCAAACCCATTTCGATAGTAACGGCCAGCCTCACTTTACTTTGCATTGGGATTACGATGCCCATGGAAATATTCTTAAGGAGACCAATGCTTTAGGGCATGCCTCTTTCTATCAATACGATGAAAACGACAATCTTATTTTTGAACAACACCCTGGCAAAGATTTTCATACTGTTCATGAATATGACTTTTCCAATCGACGCATTTGTTCTAAAGATATTCATGCTGATCAGACATTAGTGACCCATTATGCTTATAATGGCCTTAGTCAAAAAGTAGCGATGACCAATTGGCAGGGAGAGACCACGCAATACACTTACGATCATTGTGGACGTTTAATTAAAACCATCTATCCCAAGCTATTAGATGCTGACGGTAATTTTCATCAGCCTTTTGAGTGTATTGAGTATGATATTGCCGATAACCCTATCGGTAAAACGGATCGGCGAGGTTTTAAAACAACCTATAATTATAATATCCGCGGTCAGCCTTGCTTAATCCAACACCCTGATGGATCGACCGAAAAAAATGAATATACCCTTGAGGGCTATCTGGCTAAAAGCATCGCCTTAAATGGAAAGGTTACCCAAACAGATTATGATTATTTAGGAAGAGCTTGCCGACAAATGACTTTTGCTCCTACAGGGGAAAAGCTCAGTGAAACAACTACCCATTACAATCATTTTCATAAGATAGCCGAAGTGGATGCTGAAGGGCAATTTACTTATTATCAATATGATGCTGCGGGCCGTCTGGCCAGCATCGTGAAAAATGAGGCAAAAACTGCTTATCAATATGATGCCTGCCAACGGCTCGCTAAGACGCTGGAATATTTTGGTCCCGAGGAAAAAGACTATATTGCCAACGTTAAAGAGTATGATGCCATGGATCGCCTCATCGAAGAGCGGACCGAGGATGCTGAAGGACAGGTTTTAACTAAAATAGGCTATCTTTACAACGAGCAAGGAAAGCCCATCCAAACGATTGCTTATCATCAAGCCAAGCCTGTTATCACTTTTACCCACTACAATGCCTATGGGGAGGTGGAAAGTGTTATTGATCCTCAAGGGCATACCACCCGCACCCTCTTTTATTATCTGCACCTTAACCAAGCGGGCCAATATGTATATGCTAAAGAAACCATCGATGCCATAGGCCAATCTTTTTTTCAGGAGCATGATAGCTGCGGGCATGTTCGCTTGGAAATTCGTCGCGACCCTATGGGTGTGCTCCTGCAAAAACGTGAGTTTTTTTATGATGCAGAAGGACTTTGCTGTAAACAAATTGAGCATGTGTTGGCTCCTCATCAACCTGATCGCCTGGTCACCACTCATTTTGAGTATGACTTTGCCAAAAATCTGATCAGTTGTACGGAAGCGGTAGGAAATCCTGAACAAAAGCAAACAAAGTATGTCTATAATGCTTATAGGCAAAAAGAAAAAGTGATCAAACCCGATGGGATAGAACTGCACTACGCCTATGACTGGCTAGGTCGCCTCACCTCTTTTTCCTCCACAGATCACTCTTTGCATTACCACTATACTTATGATGCTAATTCTAATGTTGTGGGTGTGGAGGATAAGCATACAGGAAAGTCTACCACGCGTATTTTCGATAATAATAAACGTTTGGTCCAAGAAACTTTATCTCATGGATTAACGCAAAAATATAGTTACGATAATTTAGATAGGATCCAGAAAATTATACTTCCAGACGATTCTTCTATTCAATACTCTTATAAATCGCTTTATCTTCATCAAATTAGCCGAGGCCCTTATCGACACACTTATCAGCATTACAATCTTTCGGGGGCATTAGAAGAGGCTAAATTGATGGCTGAAGCAGGCTCGCTTCAATACGCTTACGATGCCTATTCTCGCCTAATTAGCATTTCGTCTAAGTACTTAAAAGAAAATATTCCTGAAAACGGCTTTGAT
Organism: Neochlamydia sp. AcF95; assembly: GCF_018342455.1. Taxonomy (NCBI): domain Bacteria; kingdom Pseudomonadati; phylum Chlamydiota; class Chlamydiia; order Parachlamydiales; family Parachlamydiaceae; genus Neochlamydia; species Neochlamydia sp. AcF95. The sequence continues at coordinate 16,471 of NZ_JAEMUC010000031.1, forward strand.
CAAGTGGGCCATCTTTTAAAAAGAACAACCCTCGATCCCGTGGGCCAAGTAAATCATACCTATATATACGATGGTTTATATCAGCTTCAATCCGAAAAAGGCCTAGTGGATCATACTTATTGCCATGACTCCCTCTATAATAGGGTGGAGAAAAATAAAATTCCTCATAGCGTTAATGCTCTCAATCAGCTCCTCCATGATGGCTTAGACCCCCATGTCTATGACCTCAATGGCAATCTTATACGTAAAGGCTCTTTAAACTTATCTTACGATGCTTTAGATCGCTTGATTGCCATTCATACTCCTACGCAGCAGGTCACCTATGTCTATGATGAGCTTAATCGCCGTTTAAGCAGCACCTTTTATTCCCGCTCTAAAGTTGAAAATAAGTGGCTACCTGAGAAAGAAATTCGTTACATGTACCATGGACTTAGCGAAATTGGCGCCTGTGACTCTAAGGGCAACATCGAGCAATTGCGCATATTAGGTAAAGGTAAAGGAGCTGAAATAGAGGCTTCGGTTTTGCTAGAACTGCAAGGTAAAGCTTACATACCCATCCATGATACATTAGGCAATATCCGCCTACTGATTGATGCTAAGACCCATGCCATAGAAGAAACTTATCGATATACCGCTTATGGACAAGAATTTATTTATGGCAAAAATAATAAGCTTAGCAAGCAATCGATCAACCCTTGGCGTTTTTCTTCTAAACGTGTGGACGCTGAAACTCAGTTTGTCTACTTTGGACGCCGCTATTACAACCCCACTACCGGGCGCTGGGTAACTGCCGATCCCTTAAGCTTTGAGGCGGGTCCTAATCTGTATGCCTATGTTTTAAACAATCCTTTAAATGATAGAGATCTATATGGATTAAGAGGTTCAAATCCTAGCCGTTGGGAGAAACACCGCGAAAGTGTGATCATGTATGGCAAAGAACGCGCCTCTTATAGAATGGAAAAAACACCCATTAGAGGAAAAGGCGAAAACATAAAAAATCTGCCTAGAGTGAGCTTTACAGATAGATTTGAAAGAAATTTTGTGCGCTGTGAAAGCTCTTCATTAGCTGTATTGCTAGGGAGTAAATCAGAAAATTTTCGCCTGGGTGTTCATAATGGCATTATGACAACCCAGCTAGAGGCTATTAACAATGCCATCCACCTTAGAGAATTAGGGTGGGAATATTCGATAGATGTCATCCATAATGCTACGCACAATTTGCTTAATGATTGTATTGAATCAGGCTTAGGTTTATGTTATACAGCTACTACGCCAGTACGCGTTAATCATGAAACCTGGGATAAATTCTTTGACGAATATCCACGTGGAGAGTATTTTCAAATCTGCCATAGCCAAGGAGCCATCAATGTCCGCAATGCGCTTTTAAGTTATGATGAAAAGTTGCGCAAGCAAATTACTGTGCTAGCGATTGCTCCAGCAGCTTATATGTATGCTGACTCCTGTAAAGAAGCTTATCACTATCGGGCAGAAGCTTGGCGCGATCCTATCCCTTATATCGATGTGGGAGGCTTAATACGAAGTAAACGCGACACCGTGACCTTAAATTCTTGCCCAGGGGCCGCTTTTCATGACCATTCTTTCCAAAGCCCTACGTATAAAAAAGTATTTAAATATCACTTCGAAAAACTTAAAGTTTTAGGTAATTTATGAATAAAATTTATATGCCCATTTTTATCATTTTACTGTTCATGCTATCGGGTTGCGCATTGAGCTTATTGAATAGCTATCAAGAACCTGAACAGGCGAAATTTGTAGGCGAAATTTTAGATAAAGCTTCTAAAAAGCTTCGCTCAAAGTATGACATGCGCGCTATTGGTACAGGCATAGGCATGCCAGACGGAGTGGTAACTATGCTAGCGCTAAGCTTTGAAAAAACGGGCCCTCTAACTAAAGAAGAGGGGCGTAGAATCATTGTAGATTGCGTACAAGAAATGCTTCAAATTATCAATACTCATGAAAAAATTAGACCCTACTTAAAAAATTATCCTTTTACCCCTAACAATATTGAAATCGCAATTTTTTTGAATGGTCCACCAAGTCATCCTATTTACTATCCAGACTTTGATGTAATTTCTTCCACAAATGAACAAATAAACTATATGTTTACCGCTTCTGAAAACCCCAAAAGATACATAAAAGTAGAAAAAGAAAAGTTTGAGGAAGCTTTGAAAATGGTTCAAAATGAAAGTAAGAAATAAATTTATATTCGCATTTTTATATTGCTTTAAGCCACGATATCTGGTGCTGTGCTAAGCTTGCTAGATAGCTATAAAGAAACTGAGGAGGTTAAACGGGTAGGCGAAATTTTGAGTAATACGCTTGTAAAACTAGGCCTGCATGCCCAATCCTCTCAAAGCTACCAATTGGCTTAAGAGGATGCTTTTATAAAGTATAGATGTGCATGAGGGGCAGCTTAAAAGGCGCATGAGACTTCTCCAAGCTTTCCATGCAAACTATAGCATACTCACCGCGGGTGCAAGTAGAGGCAAGCCTGGTGGAGTGGTAACAATATTGATCTAAATTTTATATTCCTTATTATACGCATTAAAAAGCTTAGCCTGCCTACCCTACCTTTTAAAAAATGCCTCTCTACTCAATAGAAGAATTCTATAAAGTACCTGGCTGCATAAGGATTAGCTCAAAAGTATAAGGTATATTGTTAACTTGAGTTTCAAGCTTTTTAGGGAGTAATCAGAAAGCAAGTTTCCTTGCCAATAAGCTTTGATGAAGGCTTTTTTGGATGGTGAAAGTTAAGCTGCTATTCCTGCTAGTGGATTGAAAAATAAATTTTTTATCATTTTGAAGCTACATTCGATCTTTTCTTAAGCCCAAATTTTGCTTTGAAAATTAAAATTTAGATTATGGATAAAAAAGTCAACAAATTTCTATAGAATTTCTTCCCGCGGTAAGCTGTGGGAATTCTTCTGCAATAGAGCAGCTCCTCTTCCTTTCTTATGTCAATGATAGATAATAGCTTTATGAACATTTTAATAGATTGTTACTTAAAAGGGACTTTATCCTATTGCTGCTGCAAATCCATAGGTCCTTACGATGCGCTCACAAGGCTTTTGCTGAGGTGGCGGATCGTAATAGCTAAAAATCATGTGTATAGGTACGTCTAAAGCGATGCCCTGACGAATAATTTCGGCTTTAGCCCAATGGATTAAAGGTGTTAAAAGCTGAGGCGAGCTTCCTTCAGCAGCTTGCTTAGTGCCCACATTTAAAACCTACTGAAAAGCTTGAATGTAGCTAAGTGTACATTCGGGATAGGAGGGAGTATCTAATGCATTAGCTCCTAAATAAATTTCCTGAGCATCTAGTATTTCAGCTTGCCCCATAGCATAAGCTAGAAAAAGAGCGTTACGCGCTGGCACATAGGTATTGGGGGGTTGCCCTGAGCCTATATCTTCTTTTAATCGATTTTTTGATAACGCTAGAGCTGATTCTAAAGAGAAAGATTTAAAAATACTTAAGTCAATTTGGACAATACAATGTATAACTTGATAGTATCTGGCGATCTTGCTGGCGCTCATAATCTCTATTACTAAATAAAGGGATTTTTAATTTAGAGTTTTAAGTATCGATAAGAAGCTAGGCTTGCGCAGATGAAAAATGGTAAGAAAGTAGCTAGCCAAGGTTCGACTACCTGCCTTTTTCCTAGCACAAGAGTAGCATTAAGGAGAAGATAGATGGCCACTAAACCAAAAATACCTAAAGCATAGATAAAAAAAGGAGAAAGAGTGCGTGAGTACCTCACACAGAAGGGTGCAATACCCATAACGACTAGTAAGCATAACCAAGGTATAATCATTTTATGGTAAAACACAGAGGCTCTGTGAGATTCTTTCTGGCTTAGTATGCTAAAAAAAGGAGGAAGTTTCTTCCATAATTCAGATAAAGATTCATCCTCCGGATTGGTTATCCCTTGAAAGAGATCGCGTTTGTGAAAACGCATTTCCGGAAAAGAGAGAAGGTCGAAACTTTTTATAATCACAAGCTCGCCCGTAGGTTGGCGTTTAAAATGATCGATAAAATGCCCGACAGGAGGCTGACTATAGGGATAAAGGTATTTAATCCGATAAATATCATTAATCTCACGGATCCAATAGGCGTCCACAAGTTTTTTTTCGTTAGAGTTATAATCATGAAAAATAATATGGCTATTATCCTTTAAATTTAAGCTTTTTACTGCTAGCTGAAGAAGGCCTTTATGCTTGTGGATACGGTGGGTTTGCTCGATCTGCTTAATTTTCTGCAAGGCTATAGGGATCCAAAACTGGGTGTTTATATACATGAGGAAGACCATCGTCATTCCCAAAAAGATAAAAGGTCTGATTAATGTTCGAAGAGGAATACCGCTAGCCATTAGCGCCACCAACTCATTATGGATATTTAAATTAGTAAGAGTACGGATGGTAGCTAAAAGCAAGCCAAAAGGAATGAAAACTTCCATTCTTTGGACAAATTCGCAGACATAGTAAAGAGCTATTTCGTAAACTTGAAAATAAAGGTGATGATAATGGAAACTGCTGGCATGGCTAGAATAATCAATTAATACATAAAGTCCATAAAAAGTTAAAATGAAAAGAAAAAAAGATTTTATAGTTTCTTTTAAGAAATAACGAGGCCAGATTTTCATCATTATTCGATTCCTTTGGACAAACGCGAAAGCATATTTAAAGCGGCGAGAATAATAATCATTTGAGGGAGCAGATAGAATAGGGTGGAGAGCACTAGCTGATGTTCTGCCCCTTTGGCGAAGAAAAAAGCTACAATATATAAGGCTGCTAATCCTATGACATAAACAAGCCCTCGATGATGGGGATTTCTACCAATGCTCATCCCAAAGGAGGCTCCCATTAATGTAAAGGTGAAGGCTGCTAAGGAAATGGAAAAACGCCGAATCAGCTCTGCATAACTTCGATTAAGGTGATGGGAAACTTGTTTTAAGCCTACTCTATCATTATCGCCATGTTCACGCAGGGCTTTTTCTTTTTTCAAATCTTGTATACGTGCTCTTAATAAGGCAAGACGTAGATGGTCATTATTTAATGTCCAAACTTTTTTTTGAAGTAGCTGAGCAAAGTCTTTAATAGATGTTTTCATTTCACCGATATTTTCGACCAGCAAGTCATCATGACGGGGTAGGTGATTGCTATGCGTAGGAGTGATTAATGTCATCTGGCTACCTTGGAAGGTCGCTGAATTTGCTTGTAAGTTTTTGGCTAAAATTAAATGGATACTAGAATTGTGTTTATTAGGGATAGCAAGAATGCTATCGCCTGCATATTCACCCGTACGAGAGTGACCTAAAGTGTCTGAAAATATACCTCTTAGACGCATTAAGTGCTTGTTATGGAGAAGGAGGAGCGGGTTAATAGTGCGTAGCTCCATTTTTGTAAGACCCGTCTGCAAATGGGATTGAGTAGCCAATTCGGAAACAATATAAAAGTTTAGGGCTGCTATAAAGAAGCTTGCTATTAGCAAAGGAGCCAGCACCTCACGCAAAGAAAGGCCGCAGGCTCGAAAGGCTGTCATTTCATGAGATTGAGATAAACGCTGCATTAAAATTATTGCTGAAATTAAACAGGAAATAGGGATAGCGACAGGAAGTAAATAGGGGATTTGCTGCAAAACAAACCATAAAATGATCCATCCTTCAGATCCTAAGGCAGCAAAGTGAGCTATCTCATCTAGCCGGGTAATTAAAAGAATGAAAATAAAAGACAGTAGGCAAAGAAAAAAAACTTTTATATACTGCTTTAACAAGTAGCGCCAGATTATAGGCATTTTTTAACTCTAAAGATTAGCTAAAAAATAGCATACAATGAATCAATCATTTGTCTCAATCAGGATTGTGGGGATGGGCACTAGAACGTAGAACTCCATAATATTAGAAAAAGATTGTTGCAAGTTGATCAATCAAGAGCTGAGTAGGTGACTAGCTAAAGTTTAAATAGGTAAAAGCTTTCTTTAATGCAGAGATCAGCAAATGAACGTTTTAAATGAGTTTTCAAATCAGAGACCGCTAATCCTTTTTTTTGCTTGCTATATAAAAATATAAACTAAAGAGAGCCTATGGACAAGAAAGAGTGGTTTATTAAGATTGACGATCAAAAAGAAGGACCTTTTAGTATTGCCGAGCTAAAAATTCATCCACGCTTGACCCCAGATACATGGGTGCGGAAAATAGAAGGGGAAGAGTGGTTACCGGCGCGCCAAGTCCCAGAATTAAAAGTCTTGTTTGAAGACCATCATTCGCAAGAGCTTAACGATAAATTTAAACCCAATAAACCGCAGCTTCAAGAAGATTCCCTTTTGTTACTGGAAAAACCTCAGTCTCCCTTTTTTATCTATTGGCTAATTGTGTTGCTATTCCTTTGTCTCTATGTTTTCTATCAATTTTACAATTTCTAGATAAATGAATTTAGAGGAAACCTTATTTAATTTTTTAGATATTCATGCTAACCATCAGCAGCCCGTACTTTTGGGATTATCTGGAGGCTCAGATTCTCTTGCTCTTTTCTATCTTCTTATAAAATATAGGAATTTAAAAGCTTTAAACTTTGCTGCGGCCCATGTAGACCATGGCTGGCGCATAGAAAGCAAAGAAGAGGCCCATCAGCTACAGCATTTAGCTGCTTCAATGCATGTACCTATTTATTTAAAGAATTTAAATATTGCCCAGCTCTCTGGCAATATGGAAGAAGCTTGCCGTCATGAACGTTTAGCTTTTTTTAAGAATTTATGTCATCAGCATGATTATCAAGCTGTTATCCTAGGACACCATTTAAATGATCAAGCAGAAACGGTCTTGAAAAAAGTTTTAGAAGGAGGGAGTCTGCCTTATTTAGGGGGTATGACCCCTGTAACAGATTATCAGACGTTGAAGCTGTGGCGACCTCTTTTAAGCTGCTCGAAATCTCAAATCAAGCAATGGCTTGCTTGTAACAATTATGAGTTTTTTGAGGATAAAACCAATGAAGATGAAAGATTTTTGCGTGCGCGTTTCCGCCAGACAATTATTCCGCATCTAGCTAGCACATTTGGGAAAAATATAGAAGAAAGCCTTTGCCGCTTAGGCCGTGAAGCGCAAGAACTAAAAAATTACTTAGATGGCCATTTACAAGGTTATCTTAAAGATATATCTAAGGGGCCCTTCGGCTCGTACTTAAATTTTCAAGCCCATAAGGCCTGTTCTGAATTTGAAATGAAGTATTTGATTAGAAAAGTTTGTGAAAGCGAAGGGGTAAAACTTTCGCGCCATCTAATAGAACAGGCTTGCAAAAAGATTCATGCTAAGGCGGCCAATTGCCAGCTTTTAGCTAAAGATACTTGGATTTATATAGATCGAGGACGCTTATTTGTAATGAGTAAGCCTCTAGTAGATTTTAAAGAAGAGCTTTTTTTCGATAAAGTAGGAAAATATTTTGCGGGGGGCTGGGCCATTGAAGTGACTGAATCTTTAGATTCTGATCCATCTGTTACAGGATGGCAGCAGGCGTGGATGGGCCATCTATCCATTCAAATTCCCTTGGGAAAATACAGCTTTAAAAGGGGCAACTCATCATTAGATAAGTGGTGGACAAATGCTAAAATACCAGCCTTCATGCGTTATGCTTTTCCTACTTTATGGGCAGATGATCAAATTATCTATGAATTTTTGGCAAAGCGCAGGCTAGTCGATGCTCATCCAACAGGCTTTAAACACTGGAAGGTCATCCTACGTCACCAATCTTCTACTTAAACAAAAAATGATTAAGTTTTTCTTGTAAGTCGCTATTTTTAACGAGAGTTAAGTGCAAATCCAAGGAGAGCTTTTGAGATAAATATAATCCAGGATGACTCTCTTCAAGAATTTGTCAAAATTTTTTACCAAGAAAATTCAGCTTTAAGTTATTTAATGGGATTTATTATATATAATTTTATAGAGTAGAAGAAAGTTGAAAGGGGTAACAAAAAAAGCCCTAAATCTTTTATTTGCTATAGATTTGGCTCTTTGAGAACTTACTTGATGGTGAATAGCCTATCTGATACAATGGTTTTTAACCCAAAAAAATTAGTTTTAAAATAATTTCTGGTTTAATTTTTTTTTAAGCTAGCAATTTCTAAACACATTACTCGCTAAGGTGCATAAGGTTAATCATGGATGAAGATAAAAAACAGGATAGAAAAGGTTTTTCCAATAATTTCATTTGGTTTCTAATGGCAGCCTTTCTGTTCGCTTTGATGGTTCAAAATTTTATTGAAACAAAGCATGCTAAAGTCTCTTTTAGTTATCAGCTTGAGCATTTGGTCAACCTTCAACTTATTCAACCAGAGGACAGCCGTAAAATCGCTCTGAATGACAATTTAGTGACATTTAGCGGTAGGTTTCGTGAACGTCAAACTGAAGAAGGGAAAAATCGTTTCAAATTCATTGATCTTCTCAATACCAATCATGAATTGACAAGCGAAAAAGAACGCGTTCTCAAAGATCTAAATGGACAACGTGAAAAAATTATAGAGGCCACAGGGTTGTTTTTACAGTTGAGTGGATTGCCTATACCAGCTCATGGATATGTGGTAGTCGATCAGTTTTATAGTCCAGCTCAACCCAATGCTGCTATTGTAATCCATGAAGTTAATAAAACTAGTGGAGTGACGAGTTTCTTGGAATTAAAAAAACAATTAGCTAACTTTTCAGGCTCTTTAGATGAGCAAGCCTTAAATCAATATGGGAATGCTTTATCAGGTTTAATTCAAAATTTCCGGTCTTCTTTGCTAGGAATTGGTAGCGAATCCATTAAACAAGTTTTAAAGAAATTGGATAGCCAAGTTTCTCATGCTAAAAGTTCTATCCTTAAACCCGAGGAGCGGCTTACCCTTTACAAAAAAGCCGTGGAAGATTTAGAGGGAATCATTAATGAATTAAACACCCCTCAAAATGGCATGCGCTTAGCTTTACTAAGGAGTGTAAGAAATTACAGACAAGTTTTAGACGAACTATCCAGGATAACATCAGCTTTAGAAGATAATCAAATTCAGCTAGATAAAGCTCGTCAAGCGGTTACTAATGTCATCTGGTTTTTTAATAACCAAGAGGTTTCTACGAGGACTTTAGAAAAACAAGATCCTGAAGTCTACCATCAGTGGTTTATCAATGCTAAAGAGGAATGGGATAATTTCCAAAGCAATCGAGGCGGCTATTTTAAAGCTCCTGATCAGCCATTGAATGTAGTTATGGAGAAAACCTTTAAAAGTGAAGAGCCTTCTCCTAATTATCTTAGCTATTTTTTCACTCTTCTGCCTGTCTTGTTAGTCATGCTAGTTCTCTATTTTGTTTTCTCACGTCAGATGAGAGGCATGGGCAATAGCGCTTTAAACTTTGGCAAGTCTCCTGCTAAATTAATGAATAAAAGTAATAATAAAATTACTTTCAAGGATGTGGCAGGAGTAGATGAAGCGATTGAAGAGCTCCAAGAGATTGTAGAATTTCTAAAAAGTCCAGGAAAATTTACTGCTTTAGGTGGAAAAATTCCCAAAGGCGTATTGTGCATTGGTCCTCCAGGTACAGGTAAAACCTTGGTCGCTAAAGCGGTGGCCGGTGAAGCGGATCGTCCCTTTTTTTCCATCTCAGGCTCAGACTTTGTGGAAATGTTTGTAGGGGTAGGAGCTAGCCGTATTCGCGATCTATTTGACCAAGCGAAAAAGAACGCGCCTTGTATTGTGTTTATCGATGAAATCGACGCTGTGGGACGCCATCGTGGGGCCGGTATTGGAGGCGGCCATGATGAACGTGAACAAACTTTGAACCAGCTTTTAGTCGAAATGGATGGTTTTGATACGAATGAAGGTGTAATTTTAATGGCTGCTACCAATCGTCCGGATGTGCTAGATAAAGCTTTACTACGTCCTGGTCGTTTTGATCGCCGCGTGATCATTAGCTTACCCGATGTTAAAGGGCGCTATGATATTCTTAAAGTCCATGCGCGCAAAATTAAAATGGATCCTTCCGTGGATTTGATGAGCGTAGCACGCAGTACACCAGGCTCTTCAGGTGCCGATTTAGCTAACTTATTGAATGAAGCTGCGCTTGCTGCTGCACGCAAAGGCCGTTCAGCAGTAACCTCAAGTGAAGTAGTAGAAGCTCGAGATAAGGTTTTATATGGTAAAGAAAGACGAAGCTTAGAAATCGACGAAAATGAAAAACTTACCACAGCTTACCATGAATCGGGTCATGCTATTATCGGCCTGGTGGTTAAAAATGCTGATCCTGTGGATAAAGTGACCATTATACCCCGTGGCCTTTCTTTAGGTTCTACCATGTTCTTGCCTAAGAAAAATCGGCTGAGTTATTGGAAGAGGGAGCTGATCGATCAACTCGCAGTATTAATGGGCGGTCGTGTGGCTGAAGAAATTTTTGTCAGTGATATCTCTAGTGGAGCCAAGCAAGATATTGATCAAGCTACACATATTGCCCGTAGCATGGTATGCGAATGGGGAATGAGCGATAAGCTTGGAGCTGTAGCCTATGATGAAAGGTCTGAAAGTGGCCAATATTTAGGCATGCAAGGTTATCATGAAAAAAAATATTCCGAGAGTACGGCACAGGCTATTGATGAAGAGGTGAGAAAAATCTTGGATGCAGCCCTTGAAACGGCCAGACAGATTATTCGCGACAAGCGCCATGAAGTTGAGCTGATGACTCAAATGCTCATGGAGTTTGAGACTTTAGACGCGGAAGATATTAACAATATTATCAATGGCAAATGGTCGATGGAAGAAAAACGCAAGAAACTTAAGATTGCGGATGAGCTGCATAAAAAAAGTGGCTTAACACCTCCCCCTCCACCTCCGGCAGATGAGCCTTTAGCTGCACCTGGTAAAACTTCTAATGAACCTTCTTATGCATCCAAAATAATTGGATAAAGCAAAAAAAAGAATAACCGATGAAGACTTTAAAAACTCTCATCGGTTATTCTTTTTTTCTTCTAAATGAAAATGGAAACGATTATGGAAAAGAAATTGATTGTCATTTTGCTGGGAGCACCCGGCTCTGGAAAAGGTACTCAAACTAAGTTACTTAGTCAAACTTTATCTCTCCCTCAAATTTCCACGGGAGATTTATTCAGAGAGCATATTAAGAAAAATACCTTGTTAGGGCTGAAAGCTAAAGAATATATAAATGCCGGCCACCTTGTTCCCGATGATCTGGTATTAGAAATGGTCAATGATAGAGTGGGATTGCCCGATTGTAACAGAGGCTATTTGTTAGACGGTGTACCCCGTACTTTAGCGCAAGCCGAAAAGGTAAGTACAACTTTATTAAAAGATGTACATGTTATCGTTTTCAAGCTTGCTGTAGACCAAGAAGTGATTACAAAACGTGCAGTAGGTCGCCTAATCTGTAAGCAATGTGGAGCCATTTATAATAGCTTCTTTTCAGCTCCTCTACGGGCAGGCATCTGCGATAAATGCGGGCAAGAGGCTCTTTATCAAAGGGAAGATGATAGATTGGAAGTCGTTAAAGAGCGCTTAAAGGTTTATAATGAGCAAACCATGCCTTTAGAGGAATTTTATTCTCAGCGTTACGGTGTAATTAGCATTAATGGCGAGGATATGCCCGAACAGGTCTTTGCAGAAATTAAAAGTCATATAGAGGAGGCGCTTAGCTCCTATACTAAAGCTTGCTAAAGTTTTGAGATGGTTCTTGCTTTGCAGGGGTGGTCGCTTGCATTAAAGGCTCCTATAACTGCTAAGGATCAACCTTTTAAACTTAAAATTTTAGAGTCATATCAAACTTTTTAAAGGAAAGTGATATCTTTGCTAATCGAGCCTAAGGGTGATCGAACATTAATCTATCAAGAGGCTAGCGGTGTAGCTTCTATGAATGAGCTTTCTCGCGAGCTTCTTTTAGAAATCTTTTTATTTAAATTTTACTTCTTTTGAAGCCAACTGCTTAGTGAGCAAAGAATGGAAACAATTGGCCAGCGATCCTCTTGTCCAAAAGAAAGTTGTTTGTCAAGATATCGCTTTTAGTAACAAAAAATCGGCTATCTCCTGTGGAAAAAAGAGAGTGAAAGATAAGGATCTTAAAGAAGAATTTTTTCTCTTTACCTAACGATATCTTTAAAATTCTTAAAAGCCCTTGCTTAGCTTTTCCAGGGAAAAGGGTTATTGACACTCATGTACTTGTAAGGACTCCTAGAATTGTTAGTGTCCAACTTCTTATCTTAAATACTCTAGGAGCGGTGGCAAAGCGATATTTTCCCGATAGTCAAACAGGCTATGGGTTAATTCCTCGTCTAATCGTTAACGAATTAGGAGCTAAGCCTCTTGAGAAATCACAGTGGGTGCTCATGACGAAAGATGTCCTTCCAAGGAATCAGAAAGAAAAAGTATGAGATCCAACAAGGCCTTGTCGCTGATCTTGCTAAAGAACCTCAATCTTTTACGCAGTTTCTTCAGCTCTACAGGCAGCTGTATGTATTCTAGCTCAGCATTTTAATTTTAAGACAGGTCTATTTAGCGATAAGCCTTGGACCTATTATACGCATATACGCTATCAAGAAAATTTTTATAGCGCTCAAGTGCAAGGGGGAAGCTGGGATGCTGAGGGCGGCCTGCAGTTTGACCATGCTTCTTCAATTAGTAAACGTCATTCAATCGGTATGGCAGCCTTGCGGAAATTATAGATAAAAAGGTGCCACGAAAACCTATTCTCTCCTTAATATAGTCCTAGACATTCTTGTATCCACCATTCCGCAGGTTATAGCGATTCTCGGATGTTATTTTTATTGATACTGGAAATTACCTTAAGTTTTTTTAGAAAACGCTAATCTTGGTCTTTTTAAAGCAAAGAAAGTGAGGACATACACGATGGAAAAGTGTAGTGCACGGGTCTTGATTACCTTAAAATTAGTTTTGCAATGAGTAACAAAATTACCCACGGGATGATGATAGTCCAGGTAGTCTTTCCAGATTCCAGAGTGATTATGATTACAGGGAAAGGGTTAATTTGTTGATAATTAATGGATTATATTCTGCCTTAGGCTCTATACATGAAAGCATAAAAGAATTAACTCTTAATTTAAACCCTAAAAGGAGGGCCATTTTACTGGTTTTAAACCTCCTTGGCATAAATTAGAAGACGAGAGAAGTTAACTCGCGGCATGCCGGATGGATAATGCTACCTTCCAAATCGCAAGCAACTCATAAGCTTATCAAAAAGGCAGGATGTGAGATTCTATTTTTACCGCCCTATTCTCCCGATTTAAACCCTATTTAAACCTTTTGAGCTAATTTTAAGAAAATTGTAGCAGCAAACTTAAGCCAATTTTCTACTCTTGCTCAAACTATTGATTACTCTTTTTTAAGTATATATTGATAAAAAGAAATATAAAATTTAAATCACTATATCTAAAATTCTTTGTTTTCGGCGACCATTTACGTAAACCCCTTTGGTTAGGGTATATTTATTGTTCCTTCCATAACCAAAGGGTCGAATTTATTATTTTGAGTTCATGCTATTTAAAGAAACATTTTTTCATGCAAGCGGTTGCTCACATTTTTTATGGAACAATATAACATAATCAGCTTCATTTGCTACGCTAGGGGAAACCTCATATTTTTCTATAAGATCTTTTGAAGTACCAACTTCCCATTTTTCATAATTCCATGGGCCTAACATTTCTGGTAAGGCCTCACAAATTCCATCGAGAACATTCTTTTGTAAAGCCCTGATTTCTTCCAAACTTTTCTCTTTACTAGGATTAAAAAACTCTACTGACCAGTTCGAAGCTAGATAATGTGCAATACTTTCAAGAACCCCTCCTCCAGGCATTTTTACGCCATTTTCTTTAATTTTCTGTTTCACCCTACTAGGAAAACGATGAGAGGGGTGCTCTATCCCCTGCTGATCTACCTTTAAAGTAGATCCTTTAATAGTTTTTTGAGAAGAAGAATGCTTTTGAATTCCTTCCTCATCTCTTTTATATTTTTTCTTTTTAAGTCCTATGAGGGTACACATTGTATTTAGCTGATGATCGTATATGCAATCGATTTTACGGGCTATACTAACTCCTTCATAGCTATTCTCAATGAGATGTTTATGAAACCATCCTCCTAGAGCTGCTGGGCTGATTTGTGGTTCATAAAAAGTTCCATGAGAGGGGGAATGATATGTTTTTTCTTGAGGTACTGAAGAAATGGTTCGCATCATTTCTATGTCTTTTCTTAAAACAATACTATTGCCTAGAGGAATAGAAGAATGCATATTTTGAAGCGATCTTGTTAGTTCGTTATACTGCAATTCGTGAAATTCTGTAGGCTGTTGCAAACTGCTTAAAGCTTTAATAATATTTTTTATATTTTCAAACTTTTTTTCGGCTTCGCTCACACATTGTGAATACTCCAAGCTATCAGCATTATTTTTTAAAATAGCTTGAGCAGCTTGATTACATTCAATAAATTCGTTAAATTGCTCCTTAAAATGTTTATCTAATTCTACAGGTAGCATTTTTTGATAGCTTTCGAGTGGAATAACATCTTTATTATCTAAGCATAATTTTAATGCTTTTTTAATTCCTTCCAGTTCTAATTCTTGGCTTTGCTGCATTAAAGGCAAACTGGTATGAGATGGCATAACTCTATGAGAATGATTTGCATGTGAATCTGAATTCCTTTCCCTGTCTTTTCTTAAAACAATACTATTGCCTTGCGGAATGGAAGAATGCATATTTTGAAGCGATCCTGTTAGTTCGTTATACTGCAATTCGTGAAATTCTGTAGGCTGTTGCAAACTGCTTAAAGCTTTAATAATATTTTTTATATTTTCAAACTTTTTTTCGGCTTCGCTCACACATTGTGAATACTCCAAGCTATCAGCATTATTTTTTAAAATAGCTTGAGCAGCTTGATTACATTCAATAAATTCGTTAAATTGCTCCTTAAAATGTTTATCTAATTCTACAGGTAGCATTTTTTGATAGCTTTCGAGTGGAATAACATCTTTATTATCTAAGCATAATTCTAACGCTTCATTTGCTTCCTCTGACTCTGATTCTTGGCTTGGCTGCATATCCATATTAAATGGCAAAGTTACATAAGGACAATTTATATTTATTTCCGGACTCATTATTTAACTCCTTTAATTTAGAGACCTAGTTCGAGGAGAGTAAAAATCTTTCTAAGGATAAATTTATTCAAGCTGTAAGTCTTTCCTGTTTTTTTACTCTAAAAACTTTCTTTTAAGCCAATTTTAACTTATTGTTATTTAAACAAAGAAAATACTTTGGGGACCATAGGGCCTACTTTTAAACTTGTTTTAATAACAAAATTAGCTACATTTCCTACTTTTTTAGCCATAATATAAAATTTTTGCTGCTGTAGGTTTATCTCGCAAAAATTACAATCCTCTGATATTATCAATTCAACATTCATACACTCTGCATAAGCTCTTTTAACTTCTTCAATGCCTGCATCTCGTAATTCTGCATCATCCGAATAATTTCCCAAGAGTTGGCCCGCTATTAAGCCCTCATCCATTTGGACATTATTATCAACACGCACTCCCAGCATTTTCTCTAAAACAACTCTAAAAGATTGCCATGTTGTTGAGAGACGAGAAACCTCTAAGAAAACCTTACGAGCTTTAATATCTTCTTCAGTTAAAGGAAAACGATACATTAAACTTTTAACGTGAATACTGGTATAAGTTTCCGCAGGAATATTTTCACTAATTAAATCGGCTACTTTATAGTCAGGTAGGTTGGCAAGGTTTCCTCCGTTTATACGATATTCTGGCTCCATTTTAACTCCTTTTAATTCATATATATAGTTGTGTATGGTATGTTTTTTTAATTTATTTTATTTTGTCTTATAAAAGCTTATATTTTTACTGAATACGCTTTTATCTAAATATCTTACTATTAAGATAAGATACATTTAGCTATATTACGAGCACCTACTAGTGCTTTATGTTCTTTCAAAGTCTCAGCATCCAAATAATTACAATCATCCGAAATATAAAGCGTGATGGTCATGCATCTAGCATAAACAATTTTTAACTCTTCCTCCGCACGCGCCTGCTCTCTATCATCCAAAGCAGGATCAAGAGCTAAAAACGATGCTACTAAGTTTCCGTTTATAGCACGTGGATTATCACGGTAACGCGACCTAGCTCCTGCTTCATTAAAAAGTTGGAGAAAGAAGGCTCTCGCTACTTCCCACCCCACTGATAGGTTGGATCTTTCCAAAGTTATCTTTCTAGAGGTTATTTCTGTTTCTTCTCCAAAAAATCTATGCATTACTGTTTTGACAGTTACACTTGTAAAAGTGTTATCTGGAATTTGTTCTCTTATTAAGTCATTGACTCTATAATCAGGTAAACCCACTAGGGTTCCTCCATTTAAACCACTTGCAGTCATATTTTTCCTTTTTAATCGTCTAAATAGTAAACTAATATTTATTTTTTTTGATAAATAACCAACTATATTTACTTAAAAACTCATATGTTTTCCTGCCTTGTAACACTTTTCAGATTACTTTAGTTTTCTTTGTGCCGCGTATAAATAAATCATTATTTGAAATATAAAATATTAGCATCCCAGCCCTGAGACAAATAAATTTTACAGTTCTTTTGTTATGCCTTATTCTTTTTTATTTAATATCACTACCGAAAGGAATAATTCCAACAAATCTTGCATATTTTCTATAACTTTTTCATAACCTTTTTCAATTTCCGGAACATTCCTACAGCTCTGCAACATTATCCCGCTTTAATAACTGTAAAAAATGTTGTTCTTACAGCTCTTCAAGCTTTATGCTCAATTGTTCGTGGAATGATAATTTTTCTCTTTCCTGATCCTCTTTCCATAAAAAGGTATTTATGCTGCTTTAACTTTATTTGCTAATCTGCATTTAAAGAATTTGGGTAATTATTATTAAGAAGCCCCTGGAAGGAAAAGCAAGCTTAGCTGATGCGAAATAGTTCGAAAGACAGCACTGCTAAGAAATCCATGTACGTTTCCTGATCCAGTAATAAGCTTCTATTTGTTTATGCTTTATATATTTTTAAGTATTTACCTCTTTGAAATTCATGGTAGCTACATAAGGTTTTGGCTTTGCAAGCCTATTTTTATATATTAGACTAAATGCTTACTTTGCTGTCGCTTATTGAGGTAAGAAGTAAAAACTATCTCCAGTCTTAATCTTAGGCGCTTTTTACCTTGTTTTGATCTAATAGTTAAAATTTTTATTACAATCCAAAACATTAGCTATATAAGATTTTTTTCACAACCTGTCAATCATTTTCTATAAAGTTAAAAGCATTATTGGGCAATGAGAAAAAGCTGCGATTGATTTTTTTCTAAGACACAATCTTGCTAGGAAAAAAGATCTATAAATTAATCGATGCGAGTGATCGGATAAGGAAATAGCGGAGAAAAGGCCTCCAGATGGCTTAAAAGCATTTTTTACCTACAAAAAAAAACCAAAGTTGTAAGGTTAAAATGATTGAAAAAGATATTCACTTATTAATTTCCATTTTTTGCTAGGTAGATGATTCTTGTAGATAATTTAAAGTTGAATGGCACAAAATTTTGTTTAAAAGCCACGCCAAACCACTAATTGGAAAGAGCAATAAAAGAAACAGATGGTCAAAACTATCCTTAAAGTGTAATAGATTAGGACGTAACCTGACATTTGTGATAAAGATAAAAGAAAGAAGTGTTAAAAGCTGAGAAGCTTGAAGCCCTGTCGCCCATTTAAATTAATAGGACGGAAGTTGAAGTGAGCGGCTCCAAGAGCAGCAAAGAGTGCAAAAAATGCCAAATTTAGCAACTCATCAAAAAGTTATAAAAAATACACTCGGGGTTTCAAAGCTAGCAGAAACATTAGGAAATATATTCTATGCATGTAAAATGATGGAATATTTTAGAATAGTTTTTATAGATTTAAAGAATTTTATGAAAAAGGTGGAGAGGCAGCTCTTCAAGATATGACCCGTAAAAAACCCTGCATAAAAAACAGAGTGGACGGGTCTATTGAAAAATCTGTTGTGAATTTTTCTCTTCAAAAGCCTGCTTATGGACAATTAAAAGTATGTAACAAGCTTGAAGAAACAAGAAGTTTTTATTTCGACGGGAGATGAGCGTTCTGTTTGGCTAAAGATACAATCTTTAAAACCTTTCAAAAGCGTCTCAAAGCATTGGAAGCTTAAGATGGCTTTAAGCATAAATGATATTAACAGAGGACCAACTAAAAGCTCTTGAAAAAGCCAAGGAAGAAAACGAAGCGCATGGCGAAATTGTAACTGAGCA
Organism: Neochlamydia sp. AcF95; assembly: GCF_018342455.1. Classification (NCBI taxonomy): domain Bacteria; kingdom Pseudomonadati; phylum Chlamydiota; class Chlamydiia; order Parachlamydiales; family Parachlamydiaceae; genus Neochlamydia; species Neochlamydia sp. AcF95. The sequence continues at coordinate 34,794 of NZ_JAEMUC010000031.1, forward strand.
TTTAGGCTATTTATTATTTCAAAATAATTATTACGTAAGCACTATTAAGGTGTTTAGACGCATTTATCAACATACCGTGATTGTACTCCTATTTTAAGGTAGCTTTCGTTAAGCTATACGATAGGAAAAATGCATTGGTAGCGCAGATATGCTTAAAGGATCAAGTCATTCCTTGGTTTAAAAAGCAAGATGTTCGCGTTTTAAGAATAGTGACCGATCATGTACAGAGTACTGTGGAGCAAGAGAGAATCATGAGTATGAGCTTTATTTGGCTATCGAAAATATTAGCCATTCTCGCACTAACGCCAGACATCCTTTAAACCAATGGAATCTACGAAAAATTCTATCAGGCCATCCAAAAAAGAATTTTATGCCATAGCTTTTAGGAAGAAAGTGTTTAAAAATGTTGAAGAACTACAAGAGGATGTAGATAAATGGATGAATGAGTATAATAATGAGAGAACACATACAGGAAAGTATTGTCTTGGCAAGACGCCTTTAGAAACATTCTTAGATGCAAAACCTCTTGCGTAAGAAAAGATATTAGATAAGTTACAATTAACAAAAATAGTGTCTACCAGTTACCTACTGTTTATCAGGTCAAGTGCTGTCTAGGACAGTTTAATTGCTACTGTAGCACTCAGATGCCTTCTTGTTTTTAGATAAGCACAACTTAAGATGATCCAGCAAATAATGTTAAAATCTTTATTTAGTGCACTTTCTATTAACTGAGAAATATCTTTGTTTTTAATTTAAATTTTTGATATTATATAATTATACACCAAATTATTAGCCTTGATTTAAAGCTAAACGGTAATTAAATTATTTTGCGTTAGATGTGAATATATATATATATATATATAAATGATGTTTTAAAAAGGCTTACTAGGAAAATAAAAATGAATGTAAACCCGGATAATAGATGTCCTAAGAATAATCTTGATCAGTTTTCTCCTAAAGATAACTTTCCATCCATTTCTGCAGTACAAGCAGACAATAGAGCTTTAGTCCAGCCAACTCATGCTACAGCAATGAAGGTCTTTGAAGAAAATTTTGCTCTTTTTAATCATTATCATCAGATCGCTATAAAGGTAAGGGATGATATTACAGCCATTGAATATAGCGAACTAGTAAAAAAAGCAGAAAATGCTTTACTTCACATTAGACATGTAGTAGCTAACCATCCTGATCTCACTAAACAAAGATCTCTCCAGGAGATGGAAGCTGAGTTTGATGAGCTTTGTATCAACATGCCTCTAGGCGCTAGTGTTCTATTACAAAGAGACATAGATAAACTCCATAAAATTAGTACAATTCCTTCTAATAAAACTTATTTATCTGGCGATATTGAATACAATGAGCCTCAGGTGCCATTATGTGGTTTAATTGGATATTTTGAACGTTTTAAAGAACTTCATGGCTATGCATCCATAAGTATTTGTATGAAGACAGGGGAGTATTACGGTATTCCTATCAACAAAATGGCTACATTAATTGGTTTTAGAAATCAATCCTCTTCATCTTCTATATTTCCGTCACTGCTTCCTAGTAGGTTTAAAACCTCTAACGAAGAAAAAATTTATCAACAACTGAATGAATTAAGAATCTTAATTAATAATAAAATTAATGAATGGGGGTATGCAGGATTCACAATTTTCCATACGGATGAGGTAAAACATAACCTTAAGAAAGTGCCAAGTATAGAAGAATGGGGCTGCCAAATAGTTTTGTATCATACAAAGCAGGGTGAAGAAAATAATATTCCTAACGAGGAATGCCTGCACCTTGAAAGTAGTAGTAGGTCACAAGAAAAAAAGATTAATAATTTCAATCAAATAACTAGAAAAAAAATAGGCGTTCAAGCACAGCCTAAAGATTTTCATAGCTTAAAAAACATCAAAAAAAATTCTCGCTTGAAAGTCTTTTTTAAAAGGTTTATCTCCTATCCTTTGAAAACTGTAAGTAAATTTATTTCCTTATGGTGTAGAAATGCTTATGTCCGAATTAGGTATTTGAAAGCAAAGCTTTTTAATTAAAAACTTGATCTTAATTGTATTGGGTAAGGCTAGAATGGGATGTTTTTGACAGCTCCTTGTCTCCTTAAAAAGGAGATTTTTATTAAGTATATAATTGCATAAGAAGCTGTCCATAAGTGTATTATTGATTGCTTATCAAAATAGGCTTAAAGTATTTATCTTAGGGGACGTGTGTGAATATTTGGATTCTACTAATCACCAAGGACTTTAACTTGATGGCGTGGTGTTTAAGATGGGAGGAGAAAGGAAAATAGCCTTGCCTCCTCCTTAAGCTCTTAAGAGAAAATACTAATTAAAAAATATTATTTCTTGGGTGCTACATACATTATTTTAAATGTTCGGCCTTCTTTGGGGCAAACTGCATCTAGCTGCTGCTCCAAGGTATCTTTAATACGAGCGTCAAAGCCTAAAAATTTGATACGGCATCCAGGCTTTTGTAAAAATTCTACCAGGTTTTTAGGATCATGAACAATACGGATAGGAGTAAAATTAAGCTTGTTTGTAGTGCTTCCTGTTTCTGCAATAAATTTTTCAATAGGACTCATAGAAAAGAGAGTTATTTGCCCATTAATATCACCAATTTCTCCATTGGGAAAATAAGTGGAAGCGATTTGATTGATTCTTTCTAAATCATTTTCTTGAGGTTGGGGTAAGCCTAAAGCAGTGCAAAAAACCCTTACATCTGCCAATTTGGATAATGCTCTTCCTTTTTCTTGTAATGCTCTACCTCTTTCTACTTTTGCTTCTGCCTGAGCAAGCTTTATTTCCGCATCTTCACGTTCTTTATTTAATTGTTCTGATGTAGCTTTCAACTGTTCTCTTCTAGTAGCTATGCCTTCTTTTCTAGCAGCTAACTCTTCTTTTCTAGCAGCTATATCTACCCTTTTAGCGGCTAACTCTGCTTTTTTTTCTGCGATTTGCTTAGCTTCTTGTTGTAGATGAGCTTTATAGCTTTCTTTATTTTCCTCCACAAATTGTCTGAGATTTTGAGTAGCTTGTTCTTCAGCAAAAATTCTTAAATTGTTAACCGCAGCAGTATATTGAGCATACTGGGTAAATGATTCTTTAAATTGTTTATATTCTGCTGAAGAAGTAGATATGGGGGTCATAAAATTTCCTTGGTTTAAAGTTTAGCGATTCAAAGAAAGACTATAATAACTCTCCATATTTCTTACAAATTCTTTAATGAACCTTTATAAAAACTTAAAATAAATTTAAAAAAATATTTATAATTTTTAGTCCGTAGATGCCTTAAATAATCTTGATGTTTTTCAAAAAAAATAATATTATTTATTGCTTATCAAAATAAGCCTAAAGTATAATAAAAATAGTAAAGATTATCCCTAGGAGACATGTATGAGTAGTATGAATTTTACCAATCATCAAGGATCTTACTTCAATCATTTCTCCTCTCAATCCTATTCTAGCTTATCTCAGTTAAATAAAAGCAAAATAGAAAGCAATAAAGTGGGAAAAGATACTTTTTTACAGAGCAGAGCTATCACTGAGGAGACTAAAAGGCAAAATTATCTCAATGCTATAGAAGGCGTACAATCGATTGCTTATGATAACGATGTAATTAAGGTGCAAGAGAATTTATCTCCTAGTTTTAATCAATCCTCCGAATCGAAAAGAGATTTTGTAACAGAGGCAAAAGCGGTAGAAATTACTAAAGCTCTTGAATTGGCTTTTAATTCTATCGAAGAGTTAGAGGAACCTTCTTTCGAATTGGAAGATTGGGGTACGATAAAAGAAGAAGGCGAAAAGATTCACTTTAAAGGCCAGGAGAATGAGATAGAAGGTTCATTAGAAGCATATCTACAAGTAAAACGTATTGTAGAGACAGACGAAGAAAAGAAAATCGTTACACTAGAAGAAGTAGAAGTAAATGGCGAGGAAGTAAACGCAAATACTGAAGAAGCAAAAGTAAATGTAGAAGAAATTACAGTGATTGAAGAAACAAAAGTAGCAGAACATCAAGAAGCTAAAAATGTTGGTAAACAAGCAATTGTAGAAAAAACAATAGAAGACATTCATACCAATGAGTTAGTGGAGGTAACGGAAGACATTACTCAAACACCTCAAATAAAAATTTCCAGTTCAGTTAGATTGCAAGCAGAAGAAAGTAAAGAAATAATAAAAAATATGGGTACCCTAGATGCTAGTAAGCTTGTAAATATTTCAAAGAAAAACCTTTCGAAAGCAAGTGTTCCTGCTACAGAAAAGCATGATAGAAAAGCCGACCTAAAAGCTGTACAAGAGCTTAAAGGCTTACTTCCCGATCTACATTCCCATTTAGCCGATAAGTTTGTTAAAGTAGGCGATCAGTATGTGGGGGCTAAGGAGGCAGCAGAAAAGTTCCTTAGCCAAAATAAGTTGAGCCATAAAGAACATCGTAGCTTTATAGATAAATTCTTACGGGAAAATACTTTCCACAAGTTTGTTGATGGAAAAGCTGTGGAACTTAGTCCTGAAGAATTAGAAGTTTTTAAGCAAAAGTTTACCCAATATGCCACTTATATTTTAGCTGTTAACAATTTAGCTATCTTTGCGCAAGAACAAGATAACAAAATTGAGCAAGACCAGGAAAATCTACCTATTACTCACTCTAAGCAAAATGCCGAGATTTCTTCCAAAACTGCAAATGTAGCGACTAAAAGGGAGATCGATCCTCAAAAAGTGAAAGCCTTTATCATCCAAGAAAGTACTCGCGACTTTGTAAGGCGCATGAGAAGCATTACAGAGAAGGCTATCCAAGAATATAGGAATAGGCTATATGACCAACATCAACAAGAGATAAGAGATTACGCCAAACAGCTTATTCTAGAAAAAGAGATTATCAAAAAAGAGCAGACCCGTTTCGATTTGTTGCGCCTCCAGCAAAAGATGCAAGAACAGCATGAGGAAATTCTAAATAAATCTGTCGAGGTTCTTGCTAATTTAGCAGAGCCTTTACCATCGTCTACTAAGGAAGAGCTAAAAGTTGTTGAAAAGCAAGCTGAAGAGATCCTACCTGGTATTAAATTACGCAAATGGGGGGCAGAACATCAAGTAGAAATAGCCACCAGGCTTATTCCTCCTCTACTCCCTAGAAGAGTAAGGACAAGTGCATGGGTTTAATTTTAAGAAGATAGGTTATAGATTTCTCTTAGTTTAAAGATGAGCATATATTGCCCTTTCTTTCCCTCTCCATGCCTGTCTTCTTCTAGGTTTAAATACAGAAATTATTAGCAAGTTATCCAAATTTATGATGTGTATGAGGAGGGTATCTTTAAGATTTTATAGTGATTTCTAAAGAAATCAAGGGGTGTTTGGAGCCTTTATCTATGGAATTACGAGCCAATGATAATGAAGCTTCTTTTTCTTCTCTGTTATGGAACGATCATATAAAGCTAGGTGTTTCTCTTAATAGCTTGGAAAGAGCCCTTTTATGTATCCGTCAAATAAATAAGAGCTAATTTACCCAATTGGTGGTGATTGCTAATCAGGAACCTAAGGAAGCTTAGTTTGTTATAGGGCAGTGTTACGAATGGGGCATCGGAGCTTCGCCTTCTTTTACAAAAGTTTTCCATTATTATAATAGACCTCTTTCGAAACTGGAATAAAATGTGAATTTTAGTAAAATGGTGACTCAACATTTAAAGGAGGCGCCATGAAATTTGATAAGATAGAGAAATTAGATGATGAACGCTTTCGCAGATTGACAGGGATAAAGCGTAGTACTTTTGATAAGATGGTGCAAATTTTACAGCAAGCCGATGCGGCCAAGAAGATTAAAGGCGGGCGTAAATATAAACTACGTTTAGAAGATATGCTGTTGATGGCATTGGAATATATGCGAGAATATAGGACCTATTTCCATATTAGCCAAAGCTATGGAATCAGTGAAAGCTCAGCTTATAAAGCGGTGAAGTGGATTGAAGATACGTTAATCAAGCATCCAGATTTTGCTTTACCGGGACGTAAAGAGCTATTGAAAAGCGATACAGAATATGAGGTTATTTTGGTTGATGCTACAGAAACGCCTATTGAGCGCCCTAAAAAAAACAAAAGCGCTATTATTCGGGGAAAAAGAAAAAACATACCCTAAAGACGCAGCTTGTAGTCGATAAGAAAAGTAAGAAAGTGATTTGCACTTCCTATGGTAATGGTAAAAAGCATGATTTTAGGCTATTCAAAGAATCCCAGGTTAAAATCAATCCACAAATAAGAGTGTTAACCGATTCAGGATATCAAGGATTAAAAAAGCTGCATGCCCAAACCCAGATGCCCAAGAAAAGAAGTAAGAAGAATCCTTTAACTCAAGAGGACAAAAGAACAAATCAAAATTTATCCAGAGAAAGAGTTACCAATGAAAACGTCATTGGCCTCCTTAAGCGATTTAAAATTATAGCAGATCGCTACAGAAATAGACGTAAAAGATTTGCTCTTCGCTTCAACTTGATTGCAGCAATCTATAACTGGGAATTAAATACGTGAGTTTCGAAAGAGGTCTAATTTAAAAAAAGATTGTTTGCTTTCTTAACATCTTTTGCAAATATAGTTTTTGGAGAGCGTATAAAGAGATAGCTTTATCTAAAAGAAACCATGCACGAAACTTTTCATAGAGAGGAGATTGCGGACGATCGCAATCTCTCTATATTTTTTTGTTAAGATTACCAATTTAGAAGCGGTAAAGCTGCTGCAGGCGAGCAATACGGTCATCTAAAGGGGGATGGGAAGCAAACCATTGCATGAGGCCATTTTTAGTCCCTGAGATTTTAAAAGCGTTGATCGCTTCTTGATTTTGATTAGGGTCTTTAACTTCAAAATTACTTTTCAAAGCTTGTAATGCAGCAATCATAGAAGGCGCGCCTACTAAGCGTGCGCTTCCTGCATCCGCTCTATATTCGCGATAGCGAGAAAAGCTTGCGACTACTAGGCTGCCTAAAATCATAAAAACAATTTCTAAACCAAAAACGATCATTTGGTACATAAAAGGAGAAGGTTCTTCGTCACGCTCTTTAGAGAAAGTTTTGCTAATGCCATAAGCTACTATCCTGGCAAGGAACATTACAAAAGCATTAATGACTCCTTGTAATAAGGTCATGGTTACCATATCACCATTAGCTATATGAGTAATTTCATGACCGATGACCGCGTCCACTTCATTTTTTTCCATCCGCTCTATTAAGCCTGAAGAAACGGCTACTAAGGAATTAGAACGAGAAGGACCTGTAGCAAAGGCATTAAGTTCAGGGGAATAATAAATACCTACTTCTGGCATTTTAGGTAATCCTGCTTTTTTTGCTAGCTGATAGACTGTCTCAAGTACCGCACGTTTTTGTAAGTCGGGGGTATCTGGATCGATCATTTCTAATCCGACCATCCATTTGGCCATTACCTTGGACAAGAGTAGAGAAATAACCGCTCCTCCCATTCCCCATAACAAGCAGAAAATGGCTAAAGAAGGTAAATTGATCCCTTTCTTCATTAAAAAAGGTTGTAGATTAAAAAAGTAGGTAATGAATGAAATGAAGGCGACTACTAGAAAGTTAACAACGAGGAAAAGAATAATACGTTTAGCTAAGGCCATAAATAGACTCCCATTTTATCAGACGTTCTACGTAATCTTACAATTTAAAGGTTTTAATTGTGAATGGATTTCTGCTTGCGAAGGGCAACTCTTGAGAAGCCAGCTTCCTTGGCTAGAAGGTAGCTATTCAGGTTCTTCTATTTCAAACTTCTCGTAGGCATTAACTTCGCTATTTAAAAACTTTTTTAATTGCTAACTACTCAACACAAGGCGAATAATTTTCCTACCATTATTTTTCACTTATTTTCTTATGCATAGGTATGTAATGTTTTAGCCGCGCATTTGTTGTAAGCATTTGGTGAGCATTTTATCCTACTAAAAGCCTTATCTTCTAACTTCTTTTTTAAGTTGTCGCTAGTAAGGAAAAAACACCTGTGGGTAAATTTCTTGGAAGTAACCTACAGTGTATTTTTAGATAGGAGGCGATGGATTCTCATTTGAGAAGGGTTAATTTATTAGTTCTATCGATCTAACCTGCCTTTATTTATGCATCAAGAAAATGTGTTACTCAATTTTTTTTTAAACACTGGATAATATCTTTTATCTTTGCCAATATTTGAGCGCCCCTCTAAAGTTTACCTGCTCCATTTCATATACAAAAATTCGCACAATATAAAAAATTTCTTGTAGGGCTAAGTCCAATAAAAACATGACTTTAAGAGTGTTAAATCAGAGTTTCTTTATTTTTGGAAAAGCTTAAATACTGATGCCATGCTAAAGCTCCTGCGCCTATAGTGCCGGCGTCTTCCGTGAAGGTGGCAGGTAAAATTTCAAGCGCGGAAGTGGCTGCTTTTAGTGCATAATTTTTAACTCTCTTTTTTATATAATCCACTGCTTCGGGTAACCCCTGGATAATCCCGCCTCCTAAAATTAACCTTTCAGGATTAAAAACATTAATCATATTGCTACAGCCAATCGTTAAAGCTTTCATGACTTCATTTAGAATTTTGCCTGCCAGGATATCACCTTCCTTGTAGGCTTGAATGACAAGCTTTGCTGAGATGGCGGGAATATCTCCAGCGGTAAGATCTAATAAAGCTTTTCCTTGGGAAGGATTTTTGTGAACCCATTCTTTAGCTTTTTTGGCTATCGCCCATCCTGAGGCCATCGCCTCGAAACATCCATGGCTTCCACAGGTGCAAGGCGGACCGTTCATTTGAATAATCATGTGACCTAATTCGCCCGCACAGTTAGTGTAGCCAGGCATAACTTTGCCTTCATTGACGATACCACCGCCAATTCCTGTGCCGACAAATACACATACAATATTATTGCTGCCTTTTCCTGCACCATTTAACCACTCTCCCCAGGTAGCTGCACGTCCATCATTGGTAATAGTTACAGGCAAGGAAGTTACCTCTTCAATCTTTTTCTTTAAAGAAATGTTATGCCAATTTAAATTGGGAGCAAAAACGATGGACCCATCCTTAGCGCTGACTTGCCCCGGTACACCAATTCCAATCCCGCAGATAAAACTTTTTCCCAAATCATGAAATTCTTGAATCGTTTGAATGATCTCCTGTTCAATCACTTCTTGCTGGCGACTAGCATGGGTGGAAATTCTTTTTTTTTGATGAATAGTGCCATAACGATCGACCAAGCCTATTTCAATCTTAGTGCCTCCAATATCCATCCCAATTGCATATTTTTTTGCCATGCAGTTAGTCTCCTACTTTAAAAGTTGGATATAGCTAAATAATAATTATAAATAAACAAAGTTATTGGCAATTTTACCCGTTATCCATAGATGTTACAAAAAGTCGCCTAATCTGATCCAAACATTAGAACGATAATTAAGAAAGAGAATTTGACTTCAGCTGTTTGCCTAAGCTATCCTGCCGTCTGTAGAGAAAAAAGTAAGGTTAGACAGCCTAGGGGAACGAGAAATTTTTTATGAAAACATTAATAGTAGGGCCTTCATCTCTTTCAGGTGAAATTCAAATTCCTTCTTCTAAGTCACAAACACATCGGGCCATTTTATTAGGAGCCTTAGGAAAAAATATTTCTCTTGTCCACCATTATCTAAATTCTCCCGATTGCCTGGCCATGATGGAAGCTTGTCGTTATCTGGGAGCTAAAATTACTGTCCAAGACGATCATCTACAGATTGAAGGTATTGGGGGAAAAATTAGGGGAGCAGAAAATGTGATTAATGCCCATAATTCTGGTATAATCTTACGCTTTATTGCTGCCATTGCTGCTTTAGGCACGCATCCTATTGTAATTACGGGGGATGAATCAATCCGGCATCAACGGCCTATGCATGTCCTTCTTAAAACTTTAGAGCAATTGGGAGCACAAGCGATTTCCACACGAGGAGATGGATTTGCACCTGTAATTATAAAAGGGCCTTTAAGGGCAGGTCAGTGTGTTATAGAAGATGGTTCTGACTCTCAAAATATCTCTTCTTTGCTAATGGCGGCTATCTTTTTAAAAGGTACTTTAGAGTTAGAGGTGCATCAGACCGGCGAAAAACCTTGGATTGATTTAACTCTGGATTGGCTTAAAAGATTAAAAGTGCCTTATGAAAACCATTGCTATAAAAATTTTAAAGTTCAGGGAATAGGTAGCTATGATGGCTTTGAATATGCAGTGCCAGGAGATTGGAGCTCTGCTGCTTTTCCTATAGCTGCTGCTATCGTTACTCAGTCGGAAGTTGTGCTTAATAACCTTTCCATGCATGATCTGCAAGGGGATAAAGCTATTGTCAATATTTTTAAACAGATGGGTGCTGGCATAGAGATTAATGAGCAGGTCCACAGCATACATGTCTATCCAAGAGCATCTTTAAAAGGAATGACTGTAGATATCAATGATTGCATAGATGCTCTTCCTATCCTTGCTGTCGTGGCCTGTTACGCAGAAGGGCAGACCTCAATTATAAATGCAGCGGTAGCACGCCAGAAAGAATGTGATCGCATAGCTTGTATAGCTAAAGAGTTAAAAAAAATGGGGGCTCATATTCAAGAGTCTCACTCGGGCCTTTGTGTGACGGGAAATCCATTAAAAGGAACCTCTCTTTTCTCTCATAAAGATCATCGTGTGGCGATGGCTTTAGCGGTAGCAGCCATGGGTGCAAAAGGCAAAACAGCTATTCATCATTCTAACTGTATTGAAAAAACATACCCAACTTTTGTGCAAAATTTTAAGCGCTTAGGTGCTAATATAAAAGAAGTTTAAAAGTAACTTTTAAGGAAAATCTTCTTACTGACTAATCTTTTATCGTATGGATAGGAAATTTTTAACATGAATATTATTTTAGCAGGACCGCCGCTGGCTGGAAAAACAACGTTAGGTAAGCAAGTAGCCTGTAAATTTGGTTGGCCATTCATTGATACCGATAGATTAGTTGAGAAATGTTATAAAAATGAAAAAAACATTCAAATTTCTTGCCGCGAGATCTTTAAAAGAGAAGGGGAGAGTCAATTTCGTGCGTATGAGCAGCAAGCTATTTCATCCCTACAAGGTTATACATGTTCGGTTATTTCACTAGGCGGAGGAGCTTTAGAAAAGTTAGAGAATGTAAAAATTCTTAAAAAAACAGGCAAAATTATTTATATAAAGACCTCTTTGGCTGTTTTAGAGAAACGATTATTAGATCATCCACTTCCTTCCTATCTAGAGAATGAAGAGAAGCCTATAGAAGCTTTTCAGAAGCTAATAAGGAGGCGCTCTCCTTTTTATAAGTTATATGCTGACCAAATCATTGAAACAGGTTCCTTAAATGCTTCTCAAATTGTAGCAATTATTTACGAGAGTTATCATGGCCAGTAATTCAATGGGAAATATTTTTAAAATCACCACATGGGGTGAATCCCATGGGCCAGCCATCGGAGTAGTTATCGACGGTTGCCCAGCAGGCTTGCTGCTGCAAGAAGAAGACATTAACCAGGCTTTAGCTTTACGTGCTCCTGGACATAGTATATACACTTCGCCTCGCCAAGAGAGCGATCGATGTCAAATCTTATCAGGTGTTTTTGAGGGTAAAACTACGGGCACTCCCATTTCTATCTTTATTAAAAATAGAGATGTAGACTCTAGCAAATATGAGTCTATTCAGAACCTTTTAAGACCAGGCCACGCTAATTTTACTTATTTAGAAAAATATGGTCTCTTTGATTATCGAGGAGGGGGACGCTCATCAGCAAGAGAAACAGCCTGCCGGGTGGCAGCAGGAGCGGTGGCTAAAAAATTATTAAGGCATTACGATATTCAGGTGATTGCTTATCTTTTGCAAGTGGCTAATATAGCCGCAAAAGTTTCTTTTTCATCCGATCTTTCGGAGAAAGTTTATAAAAGTCCTATTTATTGCCCTGATGCAGAAGCTGCTCAGTCTATGGAAAAGGCTATCATGCAAGCTAAAGAAGAGGGTGATTCTTTAGGAGGGATAGTTGAATTAATGGCTCATAACCTTCCTGTAGGATTAGGAGATCCTATGTATGAGAAGCTGGAAGCCAATTTGGCTAAGGCGATGATGACTCTGCCTGCTACCAAGGGTTTTGAAATTGGTGCAGGCTTTCAAGCAGCAAAGATGCCAGGCTCTATGCATAATGATTCCTTTCAGCAGCAACAAGGAAAGATTACCACTGTTACCAATCATGCCGGTGGAACATTGGGAGGTATTTCTACAGGGATGCCTTTGATAGCACGCGTGGTATTTAAGCCTCCTTCAAGTGTGATGAAAGCGATGGAAACCGTTAATAGACAAGGCGAGGCAGCTACATTTAAACTGCCGGCAGGCTCGCGTCACGATCCTTGTGTCGCTATTCGTGCTGTGCCTGTGGTTGAAGCTATGGCAGCGCTTGTATTAGCGGACGCTCTGCTTATGAATCGTTTATCGAGGTTATAGTGATTTGTGTAGTCATTTTAGGACCGACTATGGAAGAAGCACGCTTGCAAATTCAGCAAGCCAGCTTGTATGCTGACTTAATTGAACTGCGCTTAGATTATTTTACTCATCGCGAGCTTACTACTCTTAAGAGTTTATTAAAGGAATTTCCTTTACCTATGATTTTCACTCTGCGCTCTAAATTGCAGGGAGGTCATTATCCTTACGATGAAAAAACCCGTTTACAAGAAATTAAATGTTTGGCTGCTTGTAAGCCCGCCTGCTTAGATATTGAGGGCGATGTGCCTCAAGCTTTTATAAAGCAAGTAAGCCACCATCATCCGGGCATTAAATTGATTATTTCCCGCCACTATTTTAAGGATACTTCTATAAATCTGAAAGATGCGTTGAATAAATTGCCTCCTATAAAAAATGGAATCTACAAAATTGCTAGGTATTCCTTTAGCACTGTGGATACCCTAAAGCAGATGCTAGAGGCTAAAAATCAGCAAGACATTATCTCCATTAGTATGGGAGAAGCAGGAGAAATAAGCCGAATTTTAGCTCCAGTTGTGGGAAGCCAAATAACGTATGCCAGCTTGGATGAAAAGTGTAAGGCAGCACCAGGCCAGCTACCTGCCCAGCAGCTAAGGGAAGTCTATGGCTATAAGGCTTTAAACCCTCAAACGGCGCTATACGGGTTAATTGGAGATCCTGTAGCACCCAGTATCAGCCATCTCACTCATAATGCGCTTATGCAAGCTCTTAATTTAAATGCTGTTTATGTAAAAATGCGCGTAAAACCCCAAGAGCTTAAAGTTTGTTTGAATTTAATGAAAAATTTAGGGTTTCAAGGATTAAGTGTCACCATGCCGCTTAAAAGAGAAATTATAGATTTTTTAGATCAGGTGGATGATGAGGCTTTAGCGATTGGAGCTGTAAATACTTTACTCTTAAAGGACGGGCAGTGGATAGGCTACAATACGGATGGTAAGGGCGCCTTAGAAAGTATAGAAACCTTGGGAACCGTCAAAAATAAGAAAATTATTCTATTGGGAGCTGGGGGTGCTGCACGCGCGATTGCTTTTGAAGCCCAGCGCAAAGGAGCGGCACTCATTATTTTAAATCGTACTATCCAAAAAGCTGAGCAGCTAGCTGATGATTTTGGTGGCCAAGCGGGAAGCTTGGAAATGATGCAAGCCTATTTTCAAGCTGGTTATGACATCTTAATTAACTGCACCTCGCACGCCTTTTCGATGGCTTCAAGCCATCTTAAAAAAGAAGCGCTTGTTATGGATATTACCTCCAATCCTAAAGATACTGACTTTTTAAAAAATGCCCTCAAAAGAGGTTGTCGCATCGTATATGGATATCAAATGTTTATTAGGCAAGCTTTAAAGCAGTTTAAACTTTGGTTTCCTGAAAAAATTGATGAAAAAGTTGCTTTAGAAATTTTAGAAAAGAAGGCTTTAGAAGCCTTACTTGTTAAGTAAATTGTTTAAAAGTTGATTTGCATGATTGCCGATTCCTCTTTATTTTTGATCTAACCCATCTGATTAATTTCCTGTGTAATTTCTTGATGTATTGCCTAGTCTTTGCTATCATGCTACCTGCTGGGTAAAAAGAACATTTTAATTAAGATAAGGCTTGTTGATGACAGATTCCTTAGAGTTTATAGGTATATCCAAAGAATTTGGTAATGTAAAAGCCCTTCAAGATGTTACTTTTTCGATCAAGAAAGGAGAATTTTTCTCTCTCTTAGGTCCTAGCGGTTGTGGTAAAACCTCTTTGCTGCGCATTGTAGCAGGTTTTGAACGCCCCACCCAAGGAAAGATTCTATTAGATGGGCAAGATATTACCCATATTCCTCCTCATCAACGTCCTGTTAATACTGTCTTTCAAAATTATGCGCTTTTTCCTCATCTTAATATTTGGGAAAACATTGCTTTTGGCCTACGTGTCGCTAAAAGGCCTCAAAAGGAAATCGATTTTGAAGTAGACCGCATGCTACATTTGATTCAGCTTAAAGAATCAGCCTATAAAATGCCTGATCAGATTAGTGGAGGGCAAAAGCAACGGGTAGCTATAGCAAGAGCTTTAATAAATAAACCCCGCGTCTTATTACTAGACGAACCTCTGGCAGCATTAGATCTTAAATTGCGTCAAAAAATGCTTCTAGAATTAGATTTGATTCATGATGAGGTGGGTATTACCTTTTTATTTATTACCCATGATCAGACTGAAGCGATGGCAGTGAGCGATCGTATTGCTGTTTTGCGCCAAGGGAGCCTTGAGCAAATAGGAACTCCTATTGAACTCTATGAAGCTCCTAAGAGCAGCTTTGTGGCAGCTTTTATTGGCGATACTAATTTTTTGGACGGCCATGTGGCTGAAAAAGTTTCTCAAGACTACAGCCTTTTAACGTTAGATAATTTTCCCAATGTTCTTTGCTTTAATGACAAACAGCTTAATGTGGGAGACCTGGTCCATCTGAGTGTGCGCCCAGAGAAAATGCATATTTCCCGCGAACAACCACCTCACCATCCTCGTCACAATCAGGTGCCAGGCGTGGTCGAAGACGTGGTATATAAGGGGGCGCATACAAACTTTTGGGTAAGAGTTGAAGGTCATCGCATTGCTGTTACTCAGCAACACCGCCGCTTTTTACTGGATGAGCATCCTATTCGTTGGAATGATAAAGTGTGGATATGGTGGCATGCCGATGATGGTTTTATTTTAGAGAGATACAATCCCCAAGTTTCCATTGAAAAGCAGGGCGAATAAGATGAAGAAGGCTAAGCTAGAAGAGCTTGCTCTAACCATGCCCTCTTTTATATGGCTCATTATTTTCTTTTTTATTCCTACGCTTGTTATCTTTACTTTTGCCTTTAAACCTAGTGATCCTTTTGGAGGCATAGGACAGGGATGGACCTTAGAGAATATTTATACTTTGTTGGATGCTAGCTACTTATTGTTAATATGGCGAACCGTTTGGTTGAGTGTGCTAACTACAGTTTTTTGCCTTGCTTGTGCACTTCCGGTTGGCTATCAGCTTGCCCGTGCTTCCACAAGAACACGCCATCTTATTTTGTTGCTAATCATTGTTCCTTTTTGGAGCAGTTTTCTCGTACGTATTTTTGCCTGGAAAGCTTTATTACATCCTGAAGGCTTTTTTAAAAATTTTTTAGTGCAATTACATCTGGCAGATCCTTCCATATCTCTTCTTTATAATTCCGGGACGGTTCTGTTAGTGATGGTCTATACCTATCTGCCGTTTGCTGTTCTACCCATCTATGCTTCAGCTTCAAAATTTAATTTTCAATTGCTGGAAGCTGCAGCAGATTTAGGTTCTACGAGGCTCTATGCTTTTGTAAAGGTTTTTCTTCCCTCTATTCGAAAAGGCCTGGGAACAGCTACCTTAATGGTGTTTATTCCTGCTATCGGTGCTTATGTGATTCCTGATCTTGTAGGAGGGACGCAAAGTGAAATGATAGGCAATAAAATAGCTCAACGTACTTTTATTGATCGCAACTTGCCTTTAGCAAGTGGCTTATCGGCGTTACTCTCTATAATTATCCTACTGCCCATGAGTATTTTTACCCTTATACAAAGTAAAGCGAAGAAATTAAGCTTTGAAGGGCGGGCAAAAGAATGAAAAAAAGTCGTTTCCCTTTCATCATCACTATTATCGTTTTGATTTTTCTTTATCTTCCCATTATCGTGCTTTTTATTAATTCTTTTAATGATTCGCGTTTTGGTGGAGAATGGGCGGGATTTACCTGGAAATGGTATGAACGCCTTTTACGCGAGCGAGCCTTGTGGCAATCTTTTCGCAATTCATTGATTGTAGCCTTAAGCGCTACTTTTGCCTCTTCCATCTTAGGGACTACAGCAGCTTTAGCCCTTTATCGCTATAAAACGCGTTTTCAAAAAGCCCACTACGGTTTAGTCTATGTGCCTTTAGTGATCCCAGATATTTTGACCGGCATGAGCTTGCTATTATTGTTTATGGCTTTAAATATCAAATTAGGCTTGTTTACGGTATTTATCACGCATACAACCTTTTGCCTTAGTTATGTGACGATGGTGATATTAGCTCGCCTGCAAAATTTTGATTTTTCCATTATTGAAGCCGCTCAAGATCTAGGTGCTAGCAGTTGGATGGTATTGCGCAAAGTTCTTATTCCTTTGCTTGCTCCAGGCATTGCGGCAGGTGCCATGTTAGCTTTTACTCTTTCTATAGATGATTTTGTGATTACTTTCTTTGTGGTAGGCCAAGGGACAACCACTCTACCTATCTACATCTATAGCATGATAAAATATGGCTCCACCCCTGTGATTAATGCCTTATCAGTAATTTTATTGATCTTTACTTTTATAATTATTTGGCTGACGCAACATTTGTCAGAGGAGTAGCATGAGAAAGTGGCTGTTTTTTATGATCGCTTTTGCCTATTTAGCCATTCTTGTCACCACTTGCAGTACTCCTGAAAATGAACTGCATTTGTACATTTGGGCGGATTATATTAAACCTGAGCTGATTGAAAAATTTGAGCGGGAGCATAATTGTCGGGTAGTATACGATACTTTTGATAGCAATGAGTCTATGTACGCCAGATTAAAGCTAGGCGTTACAGGCTATGATGTGATTTTTCCTAGTGGCTACACCTATGAGCTAATGCTGCAACAAAAAATGTTAAATCCTATTCCTATCAGCTCACTTTCATATTTAAAGAATCTTACACCTCATTATACCCCTGAAAAGTTTGATGAAGGCACGGTCATCTATGGAGTGCCTTTTGCGATGAGCTATAGTGGGATTGCTTATCGTAAAGATAAAATTAAGGTGGAAGATCAAAGCTGGGGAATATTTGGCCGATCAGATATGCGAGGGCGCATGACGATGCTTAATGATATGCGGGAAACCATAGGAGCAGCCCTAAAATATTTAGGCTTTAGCGCCAACAGTATTAATAAAGCAGAGATAAATCAAGCTGTTGATCAGTTGCTTGTATGGAAAAAAAATCTAGCTAAATTTGAGAGCGAGCAGAATAAACATGGAATTGCTAGTGCTGAATATATTGTGGCGCAAGGCTACAATGGGGATATGCTCCAAGTCATGAGGGAGAATAGCCACGTAGGCTTCTTTATCCCTCAGGAGGGCTCTATTATTTCACTTGATTATGCTGTTGTTCCTCAACACGCCCCTAATCCTAGTTTAGCACATGCTTTTATTAATTTTTTATTGGAAGGGGCGGTAGCTGCAGAAAATATGCAATTCACCTGCTTTCCTTCACCCAACCAAGCTGCCTATGCTCTTTTACCTAAAGAAATGCAGGAAAACCCCTCTCTTTTTCCTCCGCCAGCTATGGTGGAGAAATCAGAAGTTCTAAAATATTTAGGAAAAGATGGTGAACTTTACAATCAGGCTTGGGATAAAGTTAAAAAGAGTTAAACTTGATTCGAGAAGTTTGCCAATCAGAGGGTTAAAAAATTATGGAAAAGAAAATGAGCGAGGAGTGGGGAGCATTTCCATTACTTGATTATTGAATCTTATAAAGCTGTTTTTAAAACCTTGCTAATATAGCTGTTTAAGTTCATCTGATTTAATTTAGCTTGGAGCTAAGCTTTGCATGCAATTCGGGTGAGAGGCGTAAATTAAATTCTCCGGAGAAAGGCTTTGCAGGTTCTTCTTTTCTTTTTGCACAAAAAGTAAGATAATCCTGCACAGAGTCTTTGAAAGCCTGCTCTAGTTCATCAACTGTTTTTCCCTGAAATGTAATAAAGTCTCTTATTCCCAGAACATCTCCGTGAAAAATTTTGGCTTCATCATCATAGACGACATGACCCGTATATCCTTTATATTTCATCATGGTTTTACTCCTGCATTTTCTAAGAAACACCGCATCGAAACTAGAGCGCCTTTATCAGTCTCTTTTTTAGGATGAGGGCGGTGGAAAGTAGCCCGTATGCCATTTAATACAAATCGTATGCGCAATCCTTCTCCCTCGGTAATCTTTGCCTCAACAGGGCGTAATAAAGCTTTTCTAGTTTTACCTATTCAACTAAGTATCGCCCTTCTTGTACAGTAAGAACGGTAACACCATAAGGCTCTACAGCCTCCTTTAATACATCGGCATGTTTTTCATCTGTAAATGCAAATTGTATATCTTTGCCAAGCTCAGCATGACCGGTAACTAGGCTTTCTCCTTTAACATCTAGCTGATAATTTTTGGAATTAATAGTGCTAGAAGCCCATATTAGAGGAAATGAATTTTTAATTAGTGATGCCTGACTAGGGGATAACTCTAAAGGTTTTACCTGATTAAAGAGTTTAAGAATTTTTCGTATCTCTTGAACTTGGCTTCTTAACAAGTTCTTTAAAGTTATTGTTTGAGTGCTATTTAGTTTAGGCAATCCTTTAAAAATTTCTAATAAATCTTCTTCCTTAGGGATTCTTATTTTTCTTGCTTTATAGATTCTTTTTCCTCCACCTTCAATTTCGACTAAGATAGTATAATTGTAGCTATCTTCTTGAGCTGTGGCCTCGCAAACCATTCCTAGTTTTCTTTCTCCAGAAGATCGAGGAATTACTACAATTTGTCCTTTGGTTAAGATTTCTTGCTCATTAATTTTTCTGCCACGTTTTGGGGAAGGACTCCCAATTAATTTTCCTTTTGCTTCCCATCCTTCTTCTAAAAGAGATTTTTGGAAGATAGTTTCTGTTTGCAAAGCTTTTGCTAAAATTTTTGTTCGAATATGATGCTTTAACTTAGGCCATCGAGTAGGATGCTGGTTCATTAATATTAATCGTAGTACAGCTATTTTTAAGCGATTGGTACTTAATCCAAGCGTAGGATCAAAATTCAAAATTTTCTCTATTTCTTTTTGGGTATCAAATAAAGAGCGGGATTTTTGCGCGTAAGCCCAACAGGTTTCAAAGCCATTCATAGCCATTCCTGATAAATTTTCCTTATTCACTGCTACGGGAGATATTCCTAACCCAAGTTCGCCTGTGAGAGGAGCAAGTTTATAATGTAGTAGAATACTAGTGGATACTAAGGTGGGCACTTTAAAAATTTGTTTCCCCGTTTTATCGGCTAATTGAGCGATCCTTTGCATTAAAGGTAGAGCGGCAGAGCGAGAGCTTGCTATCCATTGAATTTTCTTTCCTTTCATTTTGCTATGCAAAGCTTGATTAGTATAAAAAATTTCTTTACGGTAAGCTTGCAGTTCAGTTTTTAAAAAGTTTTTATCCTTCAGCTTTTCAGAAGGAATGTCTTTACGATTTAAATAATGCTGAAACCTAGCCAGAATAAGGTTTTGCTTCTCTTCCATTTTATTAAAGTGAACATTCTCTCCAGGTCTTAATATAGCAGAGTTCATTTCTTCCCATTTCTCATTCAAAGTTAAACTAGAAAGCTGATGCTCAAGGGTGGTAAATTCAAAAATAAGCCCCACAGCTTTATTCTGGCTGCTTAACTTACTCAATGCATCTGCGAGTTGGACTGCTAAAGGATGTTCAGGAGATAAACTAGCCTGTATTCTACTTATTCTTTCTATTTCCACTTCCATTCTTTCAAATGTTTCAAAATCCAACTCTTCAAAAGATTTTCCAGAAACATAGTTAGAAAATTTAAGAAGATCATTAAAATTTATCTTTTCTTTAAGGTTCCTAGGAGATCTTAAAATATTTTTAGAGGTAGGGGATACTGGATACCTGATGGGTGGGTTTTTCTTTAAGCCCTGAAACCTAGCATTTTCTTTAGGGGAAAGGGGAAGGACTAAATTTTTGGGATTTAAAACATTCTTGCCCTTTATCGAAATTTTATTACAAGAGGGTGAACTATTTGCGGGAGAAATAACGACAATTACGTTTTTGCCTTTAAGGCCTTTCTCAAGCCAAACATGAGCAGCAATATTCTGAAAACATACTTTTAGCAGCACACCATAGATTAAGCAAATCAAGCGTTTAAGTGGATTAAATGCTTTGCTTTTATCCTTTAAAATGGCTAGGCGAACTTCTTTACCCTTCCAATTGGCAATTACTTTTTGTTGGAGAGAATAAGCATGCTTTTTGTAACAAAAATTCTCTTCATTGCCACTGATTTCGACCTGCTCGTATGTTAGAGCCATAAATAATCCTTTCTCTTAGTGAGGGAAGTTAAACACGATAACGCTAAAGACATAAACGCTTGCTCTAATTTTAGCAAAAATCTTAAGTAAAAGCCTTGTTTTAGGCAATAAATTAGTTTAGGTAAAGAAGGTGTTTTTTAACTAATTTTATAACTCTACGGTTTCGAAATTAAAAAACATAAATAATAATTATTATCTTTAACTGCTTCCTGAAATGACCATTCGATCGATTGTTTGTTTCTGATAAATTCTTTAGTGATTTTCTTTCCCATCATGGCATAATAATCATTTTTGTTGCTAGAGGGGACAGTTTGAAAGGTGCATAGCATTTCAATAAAAGGTTGTTGTATTAAATTTATTTTTAAAAATATTACACCTTTATATTTGGCCCTCATCTGCTGCGGTCCTCTGTGGGATATAAGGAAAGTGGTAAGAAAAAGTAATAAATGATGGCTACGCTACAACTCACAAGGTGCATATCACCAGGTGCATATCACAAGGTGCATATATTATTAATTTTTATAAAAGGCGGTTAAATTAATGATTTCAGAGACTTCTTTCATTAAGTCTACTAGATCTTTTGAATGGCAAGTGAAAAAAGATAAATCACCTACCTATGGAAAAATTGATCTAAAGATATGCCAGGAACTTGGGCTTTCAGATCTATGCCGTGTAAGGTTAGTATGTAAAGAATGGAAACAAATTGTAGAAGCGACTGATTTATGGAAAAAAATTTGTCGTAATAATTTTAAATTTAAAGATATCGGTAAAAAACAACCTGGTATTTTTAAGGATAAGAATGTAGCCTCTAAAAGCTTCAGCTCCCTAGTCTCCCTATCGTCAGCTATCTATGAACAAACTCTCCTTTCTTTTGAGGATTTAGCATGTGATGAAATAAGGAAGCTCCTAGAAAAAGATACCATTTTATCAAAAGGCAATATTGATAAAGCAGAAAAAGCCTACACGCAAGCTTTAAAACTTGCCGTTAAAAATGAAGATCCTATCTCAGAAAGCATTTGCATAGAAAGATTAGGCGATATTTATACCGTAAAAGGAACTCAAGAAACTCTTCTTCAAGCAGCAGGACTCTATAATTATGTTTTCCTTCAATGTTCTGCGGATAAACAGAAAGATATCAAAGATAAACTATTAAAAGTCGAAAATTTGCTAATCAAGCTGTGCGAGGGACAGCCTTTAAGCTCTAAACTAAGGAAAAAGCAATTCGATGGCAACCGCCAATGGTTGAAAACTTTTAGATATCAAATAGAGGAACAAGTCCAATGCTTGTTAGAGGATCCTTCTCCTCAGGAAGTGAAAACTCTATATCATGACATTGCTGAAGGCGTAAAAATTTTCTTTAAAGTTCTTGTAGAGCAGAGTGTCGACACCTTAGGCGCAGAGCCTTGCGATTATGCCATGATAGGCTTTGGCTCTTTGGCTAGAGAAGAGATGACACCTTATTCCGATTTAGAGTTTGGTATTCTTATAGAAGAAGATACTTCAATAAATCGAGAGTATTTTAAGCGACTGACTACTTTGATTCATTTAAAAGTCATTAATCTAGGAGAAACCATCTTGCCAGCTTTAAATATTCCTTGCCTTAAAGCCATAGATTTTTTTGATGGCATAACTCAAAGAGGTTTTGCCTTTGATGGAGCGGGCGTAGAAGGAAAGGGGTGTAAAACTCCTTTCGGCAAGGTTACGACATTTGAACTCATCCAAACTCCTGAAATGATGGCCCAATACGTAGGTAAAGATGAAAAAGGCCAATGGTGGCACGAAAAAGAGCCTCATCTTCCTATGGAGCTTTTAACTTTTACTCATTTGTTAGGTAACGGAGAGTTAACCAAGGCATATGCTGAAAAAATTCAAGAAAACCTCAATATGCCTTATCAAGGAGGCTTTACTCTCCGCCAATATTTAGCCAAGAAACACCTCGTGCACGATGATATGGAGACTTTTGATCCCAGAATGGGTTATTTAGAGACGCAGGGTATGCTTTTCCGAGTTAAAAATGATTTTTATCGCTTTCCTCATCTGGCTATAGATCGGCTAGCCCTTCTTAAAGGGGTAGCAGCTGCAGATACATTTAATAGGATTAATCAGCTAAACAAGCTAAAGGTTATAACGGAGAATGCTACTAAAAAACTACAGGAGTGGATGAGCATAACATTGTTCATGCGTCTTAAAACCCATTCTCATTATCAAGCGCAACAAGAGATGATGAATCCTCTCATTAAGCCCTTCGGGTTTGAAGAGCCGGAATTTATCAAACAGCAGCTTGTACTAGATCCAGAAGCAGTAGAAAAGGTGAAAAAAATTTATCGAATTTTTATTCCCTTCTATCATGCTATGCAAGGCTTTTTAGCAGGCAATGAAGAAAGCTTGAAATTATCAGATTTAGAGGATAACTTACCTCAGACAGAAGGAGATATAGCTTTAAGGCTTTTTCAACTTGATGAAGCTAAAGACTGGTATAGGCTAGCAAAAAAAGCAGCCCCAAAAAAATCTCAAGTATTAAATATTCTTGCAAACATTTACCTAAATCGAGGGAAGTTAGATAAAGCCGTTAAGTATGCCCAAAAAGCATTAGCCATTGACAATGATCTTTATGGCCAAATACATCCTACTATTGCAAGAGATTGCAATAATCTTGGAATGATTTACAAAGAGCAAGGAAATTTAGCGATGGCCGCTGAGTATACCCAAAAAGCACTTAAGATATTTATTAAACTGTTCGGAAAAAATCATCCTGCTATAGCGGTTTATTACAATAATTTAGGGCATATCTATCAAGACAAAGGAAATTTACATAAAGCAGCTAATAAAGTTAAGAAAACGCTTAAAATTGGTATAATGCGATATGGTGAGATTCATCCTACGGTAGCAAGCTATTGCACTGGATTGGGACAAATTTGCCAAGCACAAGGGAAATTACAAGAAGCTTTTGAATATCACCAACAAGCCCTTTTTATAGTTCGTAAACTGTTCGGTGAAAATCATCCCAATTTAGCAAGAAATTATAACAATTTGGGAATGATTTATAAAGAGCAAGGAAATTTGCCCGAAGCAGCTAAGCATGTCAAAAAAGCGCGGGCGATCGTCCTCAATCTATTTGGTGAAAAGTACCCTATTGTGGCAGATAGCTACGCTAATTTAGGAACGATTTACCAGGCCCAAGGGAAATTACAAAAAGCAACTGAATATATCAAGAAAGCGCTTACAATTAGGCGTGAAATATATGGTGAAATTCATTCTAAGGTAGCGAAGAGTTACAACGATTTGGGTATGATTTGCAAAGAACAAGGAAATTTGGCAAAGGCAGCTGTGCATATTGAAAAAGCTCTTGAAGTTAGCCTTAAGCTTTTTAGAGAAAATCACTCTACAGTAGCTAGCTATTACAACAATTTGGGACAAATCTATCACGACCAAGGAGATTTGGGAAAGGCAACAGAATATATTAGAAAAGCCCTGGCAATTGACATTAAGCTTTTTGGCGAAAATCATTCTCCAGTAGCAAGCTGTTACAATAATTTAGGGATGATTTATCAAGAACAAAAATGCTTAAAAAAAGCTGCTAAGCATGTCAAAAAATCGCTTGTCCTTACCCTTAAGCTGTTTGGTGAAAATCATCCTGATGTCTCTGCAGGATACAATAATCTTGGAACAATTTATAAAACACAAGGAGATTTAAAAAAAGCAGCTAAATATATCAAGAAAGCACTCACTATAGACCTTAAGATTTTTAGTGCCAACCATTCTGCTTTAGCATGTGATTATAGTAATATAGGAATGATTTACTACGAGCAAGGGAAATTAGAGAGGGCAGCTGAATGTATCAATCAAGCGCTATTAATTGATCTTAAACTATATGGAGAAAATCATCCAGAGACAGTTAAAGATTACGGTAATCTACGCCATATATACATAAAGCACGGAAATATAAAACAAGCAGCTGAATATACTAAAAAAGCGCTTAGAAGTAGCATTGCAATGCATGGGGTTCATCACCCGGCGGTAGCAGCCCTTAATAGTGACCTGCAAGTGCTCAAATTACTGGTTTCCACAACTTTTGTAAAAACAAACTACTATCATAAGAGGCGAGATAAGTTAACGGGAAGAAAAGCCTTAAGTTGACTTAGAAAATGAGAATGTAACCTTGCATATAAGGCCTCGTTAAGATAACCATTCAACAATAAAGAAAAACGTAACTCTAAGAACTTTTTATAAAGCAAGTGGAGCTAACGGTAAAGTTTTAAAACCTCTTAGCAATCAAATGGTTACCTTGTTGATTGCCTGATTTAAAAAATACGAAGGGATTAAATTTGATTAATCATGTACAAAGGATTAAGTTTGTAAGAAATTTTGCTAAGCTGGCAAAAGAAAAGGTAGCTGCGATAGCGGTTTTTCAGCCTAGCAGGCTAAAAAGCTAGTATAAAAACTATAAATAACGTTAATGCCTATTTAAATTTTTAATAAAATTAAGTAAAAAGATAACCCCTATGAATTTAGAGAGCTTAAATACCCATCCTCTTATATTTCCTGCCTTTAACAATTCTATTTCTCCTCAAACAGATACGTCAGCATATGCAGAAAGTGCTTTAAAAATATTCAAAAAATTAAAACCCCTAGATTTGTGCCAAGCCAAGCTCGTATGTAAAGAATGGAAGCAGTTAATTGAAAGCAGCGCTTTAGCAGAAGACATTTACAGGATAGGTTTAAAGCTTGCTATTCAAAAGAACAACCCTCTGCGCGAAAAAGTTTGCGCAGAAAAGCTAGTCCAAGAAGCATATTGTATAGAAAAACTAGGAGATATTTATCAGGAAAAAGGTACAACCGAAACATTACTTCAGGCTGCAGGGCTTTATAATTATGCGCTGCATTTAGCTTCTGCTGAGAGGCATGAAATTCTTAAAGAAAAGCTTGCTAAAATTCAAAACCTAATGAGTGAACTTTACGAAGGAAAACTTTTAGACTATGGTCTGATTAAGAAGCAATTTGAAGATAACCGGCTAAAATTAAAGGATTTTAGAGGCCAAATAGAGAAGCAAATTTGCAATTTATCAAAAAATCCTTCTTTCCAGGAAGTGAAAGAGCTTTACGGTAAGATCGCTCAGGATATAAAGGCTTTTTTTAGCTCACTAGTTAATCAGGCGCTTGATGTTTTAGGCCCGGCACCTTGCGAATATGCCATGATAGGCTTTGGTTCCTTAGCTAGGGAAGAAATGACCCCTTATTCTGACTTAGAATTTGGCATTCTTATAAAAGAAGATAACGACGTAAATAAGAAGTATTTTAGAAATCTTACTAATCTAATTCATTTGAAAGTTATCAACTTAGGCGAAACTATCCTTCCTGCTTTAAATATTCCTTGCTTAAAAGAAATAGGCTTTTTCGATGGCACTACGCCACGAGGCTTTGCCTTTGATGGAGCAGGAGTAGAAGGAAAAGGCTGTAAAACTCCTTTAGGTAATGGCAAATTTAAACTTATCCGAACACCTAAAAAAATGGCCCAATATATTGCCCAAGATAAGGATGAGGAATGGTGGCATAAAAAAGAGCCTCATCTTCCTATGGAGCTTTTAAATTTTACTCATTTACTAGGTAATCCTAAGCTAATAGAGCAATATAGACAAAAACTTCAAGAAAAGCTCGATACACCTTATCAAGAAGGCCTTAATCTTCGCCAGTACTTAGCCAAGCAACATCTAGTTCAAGAGGATATGACGGCTTTTGATCCAGGAATGCGTGACATAGGAAAACATGGGATGCTTATTAAAGTTAAAAATGATCTTTATCGTTTTCCTCATCTAGCTTTAGATAGGTTAGCTCTTCTTAACAAAGTACAAGCTTTCCAAACCTTTACTAGGATTGATAAACTAAACCAACTAGGGATTATAACGGAGGGTGCAGCTAATAAGTTAAAAGATTGGATGAGCATTGCGCTATTCATGCGCCTTAAGACCTATTCTTACTATCAAGCGCAACAAGAGATGATGAATCCTCTAATTAAACCTTTTGGATTTGATGATCCTGTCCTTATTAAAAAGCAGTTAGCTTTAGATCATGAAGCTTTAGAAAAAATAGAGAGTATTTATCGTATCTTTATTCCTTTTTATCAAGCAGTGCAAGATTTTTTAGCAGGCAATGAAAATAGTCTCAATTCTTCTGATTTGGAAGATAACTCTTTAGAAAATCAAGGTGCTATAGCCCTAAGGCTTTTCCAACATAAAAAAGCAATAAAATACTATCTTCTAGCAAAAGAAGCAAATCCACAAAGTTCAAACGTTTTAAGTACTCTTGGAATCATTTATCGAGAACAAGGCAAGTTAAAAATAGCGGCAGAGTATAGCAAAAAAGCGCTTGATATTGACCTTAAATTTTTTAGAGAAAATCATCCTGATGTGGCAATCGATTACAATAACTTAAGCCAAATCTATCAAGAACAAGGCAAGTTAGAGAAAGCAGCTAAGCATACCAAAAAAGCGCTTGCTATTGATCTTAATCTTTTTGAAGAAAATCATCCTACCGTGGCAAGGGAACTTAACAACTTAGGAATCATTTACCAAGAGCAAGGAAATATAAAAGAGGCAATTGAGTATAGCGAGAAAGCGCTTAATATTAGCCTTAAGCTATTTGGTGATAATCACCATATGGTGACGACTCATTATAACAATCTAGGAACAATTTATCATAGGCAAGGGGATTTAGAAAAGGCAATTGAGTATAGCAAAAAAGCGCTTATTATTGATCTTAAGCTTTACGGTAATAATCATTCTAGCATAGCAAGAGATTGCAGCAATCTGGGACTAAGTTACCAAGAGCAAAACAATTTAAAAAAGGCGTTTAAATATGTCAAGAGAGCTCTCGCCATTGAACTTAAACTTTTTGGTGAAGATTATCCTACTCTGGCAACTTATTACAACAATTTAGGAACAATCTACCAAAAACAAGGCGATTTAGATAAAGCAGCTGAGTATGGCAACAAAGCACTCGCTATTGACCTTAAGCTTTATGGGGAAAATCATCATACGGTGGCGAGAGATTACAACAATTTGGGATTAATATACAGAGATCGAGGGGATTTAGAAAAGGCGATTAAGTATGGCGAGGAAGCATGCGCTATTGATCTTATTAATGAAAATTATCCTGCGCTAGCTATTGATTATAACAATCTGGGGCGAAGCTATCAAAAGCAAGGTGATCTAAAAAAAGCGATTCAGTGTATGAATGAAGCGCTTGATATTGCACGTAAACTTTTTGGTAAAAATCATCCTGATGTCGCAGCAGGATACTATGAGCTTGGAATAATGTATAGAGGGCAGGATGATTTAAAAAAAGCAGCTAAATATGTCAAAAAAGCACTCACTATAGACCTTAAGCTTTGTTGTGCCAATCATTCTACTTTAGCATTCGATTACAGCAATTTAGGAATGATTTATTACGAGCAAGGGGAATTAGAGAGGGCAGCTGAATGTATCAATAAAGCGCTACTAATTGATCTTAAACTTTATGGAGAAAATCATCCAGAGATAGTTAAAGATTATCTTAATCTACGCAATATATATATAAAGCAGGGAAATATAAAACAAGCAGTTGAATATACTAAAAAGGCGCTTAGAAGTAGTATTGCAATGCATGATATCCATCATCCCGCGGTAGAAGCCATTAATAGTGATTTACAAGTACTCAAATTACCCTCCGGAGTGTTTTTATGAAAGTAAACTGATTATTTTAGAAGGACTTGGCAAGCAAAGGGGGAGGAAATCCTAAGCTTAATTGAAAAATAAGCGCGCCTTTTTGCATGCCTAGTTATGCTATCCTAACAATTTAAAGGTGAAAAAGTAGCATTAGTAAGCGGCTTTAATATAGCACCTGAGCTAAATAGAAAATCTGTGAGCGCCTAAGCAAAATATTAATACTTTTTTTAAAAAAAGCTTTTTTGTAATTAATGAATAATGTACAAGTGATTAACCCTGCTAATGAATCGGCTAGTCGGGCGGAGAGATCCAGCATCACAATCGCTATTCATCTTGCTAAGTGAGAGGGGTATCAAGAAAGCTGTAAGCAATCTTGTATGCCTATTTGAACTCTCAATAAAATTAAATAAAATGGATAATTCATGAGTCTAGACAATCTATGCATGCATGCTTGCATATTTCCTGCATTTAAAAATATAAAAAATGAAGCTCTTAATCACGAAAGAACGGATCCACCATATATAGAAATTTTTTTTAAGATATTTGAGAAATTGGGATTGCAAGACTGGTGCCGAGCTAAACAGGTCTGCAAAGAATGGAAACAGGTAGTTGAAAAACACCCTTTAGCAGAAAATATTTATCGTCTCGCTTTAAGACACGTTACTCAGAAGGATGGTCCCCTCCAAGAAGTTGTAGATACTAAAAAGCTAGCCCAAGAAGTTGGCTGTATAGAAAAATTAGGGGATATCTATGCTGAAAAAGGAACTTCTAAAGCGCTTCTCCAAGCTGCAGGGCTTTACAATTATGCTAGGCGTCTTTCTTCAGCCGATAAGCAGGAAATTACTAAAGAAAAGCTTCTAACGGCCCACGATTTACTTGCTCAACTCTGTAAAGGAAAACATTTAGATGAAGCTTTAATAACAAAAGAATTTAAGAGTAATCGTCTAGCCTTGAGATCGCATAGAAGAAGAATAAAGAAAAAAATTCGAAGCTTACCAGACACTCCTTCCCCCCAACAAGTAAGAGAGCTCTATCGAGGTATTGCACAGCGTATAAAAAGCTTTTTTAGCTTTCTAGTAGATCAGGCGATTGATGTATTAGGCCCGTCACCTTGTGAATATGCGATGATAGGCTTTGGTTCATTAGCTAGAGAAGAGATGACTCCTTATTCCGACCTAGAATTTGGCATCCTTATAAAAGAAGATAGCGATGTAAATAAGAAGTATTTTAGGAATCTTACAAATCTAATTCACTTGAAAGTCATCAACTTAGGAGAAACTATCCTTCCTGCTTTAAATGTTCCTTGCTTAAAAGAAATAGGCTTTTTCGATGGCATTACGCCACGAGGCTTTGCCTTTGATGGAGCAGGAGTAGAAGGAAAAGGCTGTAAAACTCCTTTAGGTAATGGCAAATTTAAACTTATCCAAACACCTGAAAAAATGGCCCAATATATTGCCCAAGATAAGGATGAGGAATGGTGGCATGAGAAAGAACGTCATCTTCCTATGGAACTTTTAACCTTTACTCACTTGCTAGGCACGGAGGAGCTAACTGAGCAATATAGGCAAAAAGTTCAAGAAAACCTTAATACGCCTTATCAAAAAGGCCTTAATCTCCGTCAATATTTAGCCAGGCAACATTTAGTTCAAGAGGATATGAAGGTTTTCGATCCCTGGATGCTCGGCATAGAAAAGCATGGGATGCTTATTAAAGTTAAAAATGATCTCTATCGTTTTCCTCATCTGGCATTAGACAGGCTAGCCCTCCTTAAAGAAATAAAAGCGTCGGATACTTTTACTAGAATTGACCAATTAAATAAGCAAGAAATTATCAGTGACAGCGCAGCTGAAAAGCTAAAGGAGTGGATGAGCATAGTGCTATTTATGCGCCTTAAAACCTACTCGCATTATCAAGCGCAACAAGAGATGATGAATCCTCTCATTAAGCCCTTCGGATTCGAAGATCCACAACTTATCAAAAACCAGTTTGCTTTAGATCATGAAGCCCTAGCAAAGGTAAAGAAAATTTACCGTATATTCATACCTTTCCACGAAGCCTTGCAAGAGTTTCTAGCAGGACGTGAAGAGGAACTTAGATCTGCTACTTTAGATAAGGTCTTGTTTCAAATGGATGGAGATATAGCTTTAAGGCTGCTTCAATACGAAGAGGCAAAGAAGCATTATCTTTCAGCAAAAGACGCTGCCTCTGAAGATTCTGACATACTAACTGCATTAGGGTGTATCTCCCTTGCTCAAGGAAATTTAGATCAGGCGGCTAAATATATCCATCAAGCGCTTCAAGTTGATATTAAAGACTTTAGGGAAAACCCTGTTAGAATAGCAACCGATTATAGTAACTTAGTAGATATCTATGTAGAGCAGGGGGAATCAAATGAAGCTAAAAAATATGCTGATAAGGCTCTTAAAATTGATCTTGAGTTTCTCCCTGAGGATCATTTACATATTGCAAGAGACTATAATAATTTGGGAAGAATTTGCCTCGCCTTAAGAGAGTTAACACAGGCAAATGAGTATTTTGAGAAAGCACTTAAAATCCATGCTCACCTGTATGGAGGAAATCATCCCAACGTAGCGACCTACTATAATAATTTAGGGATGATTTATCAAGATCAAAAGGAGTTGGAAAAAGCAGCAGAATATGTCAAGAAAGCTCTAGCAATTGACCAAAGCTACTATGGTGAATATCATCCTTTAACAGCAACAGATTACAACAACTTAGGAACAATCTATCTAGGGCAAGGAAATTTTGATGAAGCAACTAAATACTGTAAGAAAGCGCTAGAAATAAATCTTAAATTTTTTGGTGTAGCTCATCCTTTTGTGGCAGAAAATTATGACAACCTAGGTCAAGTCTACCTAAGCCGAAAGGATTTTGTAAAAGCCATCGAGTATACTTGTAACTCTCTCGAGATTTTTTGTAATTTATATGGAGAAAATCACCCAGGTGTTGCTACTACTTATAATAACTTAGGACTCATTTACCAAGAGCAAGAAGATTTAAATCAGGCAGCTATGTATATCGAAAAGGCCCTCAAAATCGACCTCGATCTTTTTGGAGAAAATAGCCTTCGGGTTGGAAAACGTTACATTAACCTATCATCAATTTACGCTGCTCAAGGAAGGCTAAATGAAGCAGCTAAATATGCTAGCGACGCACTTAACATTTATAGAGATCATAAAGAAGATAATGAGGATATGGCAATAATTGCCGCCTACTTGGTAACACTCCATAACAAGAAGATTGGAAACAAGTAATGAGTACATCAAGAAGGTCCCCAAAATTGATGTTAGTCTTTTAAGTAAAAATTTATCTCCTAATAGCAATTATGTATGCAACTCTAGCGAAAATTTATCAAGTTCAAGGAAAAGGAAAAAAAGCAACCAAATATAATGAGAAAGCTTTTAAAGTTAGGCTCAGAATGAGCGGTAGCCAGTATATAGATTTAACAGCAATCAATGCCAACCTGTAAAGACGTATATTAATATCCTCAAAATGTTTTGAAAGAAACAGTTGGCAATCAAGTTATTCCTTCATTAGGCTGACTTAATCACGATAAAATAGGCTAAAATAGATACTTAACATTATTTCGTATATCTTAAAAAAAGACAAAACAGTATTGATTTGTCGAATGCCATGCAAATGCTTGATTATAAAAAAGTGATTAAGCTAAATAGTAAGGCAACACTATTGTTTCTTTTGCTTTTAAAGACACGCTAAAGGATAGTTGAAAGTTCATTGATAAAAATGCATACTTGCTTGTAGTTAGATCAAACTAACATACTACAAAAGGCAGCTAACATAAATGATTTCAGATAGTTCACCTATTAAGCCTGTTGTGCGCTCTGAATTAAAGACGAAAAAAGAAAATTCTTCTAGTTCTTTAGAAAATTCGATTAGATATGGAAAAATAGATTTAAAAATATGTGCGGAACTTAGCCTGCAAGACTTATGCAGCTTAAGACTTGTGTGTAAAGAATGGAAACAAATTGTAGAAGCGACTGATTTATGGAAAAGGCTTTATTTAACAGATTTTAAATTTAAGTTTCCTCCTATACAACAGCTGACTTGCTCTGTTAATAAGAAAGAAACTTTTAAGAATTCCACTTCCTTCACTCCTTTGTCTTCAAAAATTTATGAACAGCTGCTTCTTTCTTTTGATAACTTAACAGATGATGAATTAAGAAAAATTCTAGAAAGTAATAGCTTTTTATCAAAAGATACTATTGAAAAAGCAGAAAAAGCCTATACGCTAGCTCTAGAACTTATTGTTCGAGATAAAGATCATATTCAAGATCCTGCGCAACAAAACATTACTATTCAAGAAGGCTTTTGCATAGAAAAATTAGGGGATATCTATGGTGCAAAAGAAACCTCTGAAACGCTTCTTCAAGCCGCAGGGCTTTACAATTATGCTATGCATCTTTCTTCCGTCGAGAGGCATGAAATTCTTAGAGAAAAGCTTGCTAAAATTCAAAACCTACTTAGCCAACTGTATGAGCAAAAAACTTTAAACTATGATTTACTAAGAAACCAATTTGAAGGAAACCGACAAAAATTAAAGGATTTCAGAAGTAAGATAGAGAAAGAAATCCAATCCTTACCTGAGACCCCGGCTCCCCAGGTGGCCAGAGAGCTTTATGGTGAGATTTCTCAACAGATAAAAGCTTTCTTTGAAATGCTTGTAAAGCAGAGTATTGACACCTTAGGAGCTGAGCCTTGCGAGTATGCTATGATAGGCTTTGGTTCCTTAGCTAGAGAAGAGATGACTCCTTATTCCGATTTAGAGTTTGGTATTCTTATAAAAGAGGATACCTCAAAAAATAGGGAGTATTTTAAGCGCCTGAGCGCATTGATTCATTTGAAAATCATTAATTTAGGAGAAACCATTCTTCCTGCTTTAAACATTCCTTGCCTAAAAGCCATAGATTTTTTTGATGGCTTAACTCCAAGAGGTTTTGCCTTTGATGGAGCGGGCGTAGAAGGAAAAGGCT
The DNA here is from genome assembly GCF_018342455.1 of Neochlamydia sp. AcF95. Lineage (NCBI taxonomy): Bacteria > Pseudomonadati > Chlamydiota > Chlamydiia > Parachlamydiales > Parachlamydiaceae > Neochlamydia > Neochlamydia sp. AcF95. The sequence continues at coordinate 68,081 of NZ_JAEMUC010000031.1, forward strand.
GTAAAACTCCCTTTGGTAATCTCAAGACATTCGAACTTATTCAAACCCCTGATAAGATGGCTCAATATATAGCTAAAGATGAAAAAGGCCAATGGTGGCATGAAAAAGAGCCTCATCTTCCTATGGAACTTCTATCTTTCACTCTTTTACTAGGTAATCCTGAGCTAATAGAGCAATATAGACAAAAAATTCAAGAAAAGCTTGATACCCCTTATCAAAAAGGCCTTAATCTTAGAGATTACTTAGCCAAGTATCATTTAGCTCAAGTGGATATGGCTACTTTCGATCCAGGATTAGGTAATTTAGGAAGCCAAGGAATGCTTTTTAAAGTCAAAAATGATTTCTATCGCTTTCCTCATTTGGCTTTGGACAGACTAGCCCTCATTACAGGGATAGAAGACCCGAATACTTTTGATAGAATTGAGAAGCTAAACAAACAAAGTGTTTTAACAATAGCTGCAGCCAAAAATTTAAAAAAATGGATGAGCATAGCTTTATTTATGCGACTTAAAACCTATTCGCATTATCAAGCTCAAAAAGAGATGATGAATCCTTTAATTAAACCTTTTGGCTTTGAGGATTCTGAACTTATTAAAAAGCACTTTGCTTTAAATCGAGAGGCTTTAAAAAAGATAAAAAAAATTTACCGTATTTTTATTCCTTTCCAAAAAGCTATTCAAGAGTTTTTATTAGGTAATGAAAGCAAGCTTAAATCTTCATCTTTGAATGATTGCTCGCCCCAAATTCGAGGAGAGATAGCTTTAAGATTATTTCAGCAAGAAGAAGCAAAAGATTGGTACCTTAAAGCTCTGCGAGAAAACTCAAAAAATACTGAAGTATTACATTCTCTTGGTGCCATTTATTTAAACCAGGGGAAACTAGAAAAGGCTGCTAAGTACGCCAAGCAAGCTCTTACTTTTAAAATTAAGCTGTTTGATAAAAATCATTCTAGCTTATCAAAAAGCTATAACAATTTAGGTGTGGTTTACCAAGAACAAGGGAAATTAAGAAAAGCCGCTGATCTTATCAATCAAGCACTCGACATTGACTTTAAGCTTTTTGGCGAAGATTCTCCCTTTATTGCAATTTATTATAATAATTTAGGGTCAATTTACCATGAACAAGGGAAATTAGAAAAGGCCATTAAGTCTATTCAGCAAGCGCTTGCTATCAGACTTAAGCTCTTTGGTAAAAATCATCCTATGGTAGCAATCTGTTATAACAACTTAGGGACGGTCTATCAGGAACAAGGTAATTTTGAAAAAGCCGCTGATTGTATTAATCAAGCGCTTTCTATTGAGCTCGAGCTGTTTGGTGAAAGTCATCCTACTGTAGCAACCGATCAAAACAATCTAGGAATGATCTACGTTGAACAAGGAAAGTTAGAAAAAGCAGCTAAATGTGTTAACCAAGCACTCCACATTGATTTTAAACTATTCGGTGAAGACCATCCAAAGATAGCAAGAGATTATAACAATTTGGGAACGATCTACAGAGACCAAGGGGATTTAGAAAAGGCCGCTGAGTGCTTCAAGAAAGCATTTACTATCAATCACACGCTATTCGGTGAAAATCATTCCCGGGTCGCCAAAGATTACGGCAATCTAGCACACATTAACCAGGACCAAGGGAACTTAGAAAAAGCCGCGGAATATGCCATTCGAGCGCTTGACATTGTCATTAAGCTATTTGGCGTAAATTATCCTACTACGGCAACCTGCTATAATAATCTAGGAACTATTTACAAAGATCAAATGAATTTAGAGATGGCCGCTGAGTGCTTCAAGAAAGCGCTTGCTATTGATCTTAAATTATTTGGTAATAAGCATTTTACTTTAGCAGATCGTTACAATAACCTTGGAATGCTCTATTATGATCAAGGGAAGCTAAAAGAAGCTGCTGAATACGTTCATCAAGCCCTTACTATTACTCTTAAGTTGTTAGATAAAAATCATCCGAAAGTGGCGATTATTTACAATAACTTGGGAATAATCTATAGAGACCAAAAAAATTTAGAGAAAGCTACCGAGTATTTCAATCAAGCACTCGTTATCAATCTTGAACTATTTGGTGAAAACCATCCCAACATGGCAATTCTTTACAATAATGTGGGGGCGATTTACCAAGCTATCGGGAATACAAAAAAGGTTGCTGAATTTGCCAAGAAAGCGCTCAATATTAGTCTTAAAATTTTTGGCAAAAATCACCCAATGGTGGCTGTTTATTACCACAATTTAGGGATGACATATTATCATCAAGGAAAGTTAGAAAAAGCCGCTGCGTATGTCAATCAGGCTGCCACAATGAGTCTTAAGTTGCTTGGAGAAAAACATCCTAAGATGATAATCCTTTATACCAATTTGTCGATAATCTATCAGAGTCAAAGGAATTTAGAAAAAGCCATTGAGTATGCCTTGAAAGCATATGCTATTCCCTCCGGACAATAAGTTGAATCTTACTGACAAGCTTATAAAATTTAAGTTTAAGAATTAACTTTTATAAGGTTTTAAAAATCAGTAGGTTAAGTTTCAGTTGGGGAAGGAGGGAGTTAAATTTCAAAGATGGAGATAAGAGGATTATGTGAGTTAAAGAGTTATCTTTCCCTGTAGCTTTAATCGCAACGATCTTCAAAATGCGAAGGCGGCTCTATACGCATTCTCCCTACTGCAATTAACGATCCAAATCATGATTTTGACTGAAGCTATGAAATCTACCACCAATGGCGGCAATTATGAGTATCGTAAATCGATAAAGCAAAATGCTAGCCTTGAGAAGGCTTTCACCGACATTATTTGTTCTCAATGAAACCATGTTTTTGCACTCTTAGCGCTTATTGCAAGCTTGAATTTTTTAAAATTAAAACCCCCCATAACTCGCTTTGCTCTAAAATATACGTTAACCCTTAAAGCCAACTAATGGCTTATCAAGGATTGCAAAATTTACAAAAAAATTTGCATCTGCATAAGGTGGACTAATCACAAAGACCTTACTGCCTTATAATTAAGAAGAAACGACACCTTTATTATAAAGAATATTGTCGACAATAAACCTCTAAACACCCCGAAGAACCTCTAATAATACAAAAAGTAGGAGATAAGCGTATAACCTTTTCCACGTAACCCTCTTGGTATCCTATCCACGTTTTTGCTAATTCTTTTTCTACCCAGGTAATTAGCTCAGGCAATCGATAATAAATGGAGGCCTTATAAAAATAAGAAAGAGCCTTAGATATTATTTCCTTATATTCCTGCATGCTGTGGTTATCGCAAGCATAGATTTCCTCCTCAATTTCTTGTAAAAATAAAGAAAGGCAATCTTTACGATCAAAAAAGTGGGTTTGCAGAAAGTTAACTATGCTTATACCTATCGCTTTGTTTACGCTGATACGTTGCATGCGTTCGATAAGTTCATGGCGAGTGGCTATGCCGCCACGACGGCGAATCCAGGGTTTAAAAAATACATTAAAAATCAGCTGCATATCCTCAAAGGCCCTCTCTTTTTGCAGGGGAGTAGTCATTTTACTTACCACTTCTTGGATCCAGTCTTGCTTTTTTTCTAAACTCAATTGACGCAATTCTACTTTTTCGCTAGGGGAGAGGACAAAAAGCTCAGTGAGATTGTAGGGTTCTAAAAGTGCATAAGCTTTTTTCCGTTCTTGCGTAGCGACTAGACTTTGCAGCCAAGCTAAAAAATCTACTTTTTTGCATTTGCCAAGCGCGCGACTTTCTAGGTAATTGTTTAACTTGCAATTAATTTCTTCAAGATGTCCTTGACCTATTCCACGTAAAAAAGCAAGGTCATCTATAGAAGCTTTTGTTAGATCCCCTATTGTTTTTTTACCATTTTCAAGAAGAGCTTTTTCAATATATTTAGATAATTCTAAAATTTGGATGGGAACTTTTGTGGTGAAAGAGGGTATCCAGCCTCTAAACTCCTCTCCTAGGTCTAATTCATCTTCCTCACCTATGAAAAGTTCTTTTTTGCTTTTTAAGGGAGGAGAGACCTTTGGAGAAAGCGTTTCTATACGCCTTATTGATTTGATATCGACATTTTCTAAGGCATAAATATTTTCTAAGCCATGGCTATAAGAAGTTTTATAGGTTTCTTCAAAAGACTGCAAGGTGGCAGAAGAAGAATCGGTAGAGCGCTTCCTATGCCCTGTTGAAGGGGATAGGTGTGTCTCCTGCTTAAATTCTAATACTGCCATACTCTTACTCAACTATTTTTCATCCAGATGTTAAGGGATTAAGAATTAAGCTCCAAGTAAAAAGAAATTAAAGTTCACTTAAAGTAAATTTTTTTAGAAATTCTCGATGTAAATCTACATCATTCCAGGCAGATTTCTTCTCACCCTTGATCGTTTCTCTGTCATAGCCTGTGCCAATTTTTATAACGTGGATATAGGGTAAGGTAATTCTAAAAAAGAATCTCCACGTTTTATAAGCGAGTAGATAATCATTATCTTTACAATGAAGAATACGATTGTTAGAAGAAGGGTAGGGATGTGTTGCCAATCTAAAATTAATTTCTTCTTGAAAGTTAAAGCTACAACGGTTGTTTAGATAGCTTACTTGCGCAAGGGCTTCTTCCTCCCATATAATTGGATAAGGGCTTTTTTTCTTACAAGACTCTAGCCACCCTTGTTGGGTATCTGTCCAAGCATCTACATATTCAATATAAGGTTTGATGTCTAAAATAGGCGTGCCATCTAGCAAATCATGATTAACGACATCTATCTCAAGTTGACTTACCCCAGTAATTTCCAAGCAGCTTAACCCTAAAGGATTAGGTCGATGAGGAGAGCGAGTAGCAAAAAGCCCGCGCTTAGGAGGGCCGTGGGGCGTTAAAACTTTTGGCTTCCAATGGTGATTACGATGAAACCAGAAAATGACCCATATCTTATTAAAGCCCGCTAAATCATGTAAAGCCTGCTCAAAATTTTGGTGCCTGTTTAAGAGTATTTTTCCTTTATTATTTTTAAATAGGCCTGCTTGCTTGGGCAAGGAGTAGCGTTCTTTTTCTGAAGTGTAAAAATAACCGATAGGGCTACATGATAAGGATGTTGATTGCATATATTCTTGAGTTTGGATATATCATTAGAGTCTAATTTTACTTAATACTAGGAGATATTCCAATGAAAATGATTAGATATGTAACAGTTGTATGCCTCCCTTTAACTTTAGCGCTTTCCCTTATCGCTTGCAAGAAGGAGCCAAGAGTAGAATCTCACCATACGGGCAACCAAGCAAAAGAAGCAGAAAGAAGCAGGGAAAAGATTCAATATTCTTTGAAAGCTGATGGACGTCTATGGAAATTAGCTACTGAGGATACTCAAGAGCAAATGAAAATTACCCAATACATTCTTGAAAATGAGCAGCCCGAGAATGCAACCGAGCTATTTTCTGTGACTGAAATGACTGATATCGATATTACTCCTGCTGAATATTTTTCTCAGTTCATCACGCAGCTGCAAAGACGTTATGCGAATGCAAAAGTAGAATCTAAAGTGAGTGTGCAAAAAATAAATAGCCTTTTAGGGGAATGGTGGATTAATGGAAATTCTCCCGATAATACTCAACATGAGTGGATTCGCATCATTAAGAAAGGCAACGAAATCGCGGTTCTTCGCTATAGCACCATACACACAGAAGATTTAGAGCATGCGCGTAAAACATGGGAAGCTATTTTGACTGAAGCTAAATTCGAATAATTGTAAATTAGGAGCAAGTTTGCAGCTTCTTTAGCTGAGAATTTAAAAATTACTTAACAAGCTTATTTCGATGAGATCTAATCAATTTTGTTAAGCTAAAGGTGGCAAGCTTGCTTTTTATACCTTACATTCTCCCATGGGCATCTCTTTGTAGACTTCTTCTGGCGAGTTCTTTATAATAATTTTCCTATGAAATATAATCATTTAAAAGCTTTTGAAAAACATCTTGAGAGTGCAGCGCCCCTACACTTTGCCCCTGTCTATACGATTATTTGTAAAGATGAGTTTAATAGAAAAATAGCTTATGAAAGACTTATTTCTCATCTTTTAGGAGAACAAATCTCTAATCCCATGGCTCTTTGCATTTATAGCGAAGAAAAAGTAGACATAAGCAAGGTTATGGCTGAATTACAATCTTTAGATTCTTTTGTTTCTAAAAGAGTAGTGGTGATCCACCATGCTGAGAGCCTTTTAAAAGCGGCAACAGAAAAGTTGCTGGCTTATTATGAAAATCCTAACAAGAATGTTTATCTTGTTTTAACAGCAGCCTCCTTAAATGCCTCTACGAATTTTTATAAGAAAAGTGAATGGGTAGGGATCATTTTAGAAATAGCGGAAGAAAAGCCCTGGGAAAAAGAAAAGTCTTTAAAAGAGTGGATGGATCAAACGATTAATCACTATGGAAAACAGATCAACCCTTCTGCTAGTCAGGCGCTTTTAAAGCAAATGGGTACCGAACAGGCAATTTTAAGCCAAGAGATAGAAAAATTAGTCTGCTATGTGGGCGAAAAGCGTCAGATCTCATTGGAAGATGTAGAAGCTGTTTGCATTTCTGTAAATACGGAAACGATTTGGCAACTAGGTGAGGCACTTTTTCGCCGAGATGCCTCTACTGCTTTACGTATTGCTGCAGCTTTGCTTCAAGAGGGTACTCCTTTGCTCATTTTGCTAAGGCAAATTCGTAGCCAATTTCAAACTGATTTTCAAGTATGCACCATTCTAGCCCAGGGGGGGACTGGAGCAGAAGTGTCTAAACAATTTGGCTATATGAAAGGGCAAATTTTGGAAAGACATATTCAGCTGGCTAGAAATTATGGGATGGCTCGTTTTCGCAAAGGAATGATTTTAATAGATGAGGCTGAAACAGCAGCCAAAAATAGCTCAACAGATTATTCTTATCTGATCGAGCGTCTTATAGCAAAACTTATTATTTAAGGTTAACAACTATGAATAAACCCGCTTTATTACTTTTACCTAATCTTTTAGGGGAGCATCGCTATCATGAAATTTTCTTGCCCAATAGCGTAGATAAAGCTGTTTCTACTCTTGATGGATTGATTTGTGAAAGTGAAAAGGCGGGGCGTCGTTATCTAAGTCGTTTCAAAACTAAAAAAGCAATCTCTGAGATGCCGATAGCTATTTATAATGAGCATACTCCTCAAGAGGATATCGACTTTTTATTAGAGCCTATTCGTAAGGGTGAGCGCTGGGGTTTAATATCTGATGCAGGTTTGCCTTGTGTAGCCGATCCTGGCTCTAAGCTTGTACGTCGTGCGCGCCAATCAGGTATAGCCGTGCAAGTCTTTAATGGCCCTTCTTCTATTCTCCTAGCCCTTATACACTCTGGATTTTCAGGACAACGCTTTGCTTTCCACGGTTATTTAAAAGCGGATGAAGCAGGCCGCCTGAAAGATATTAAACGATTAGAAACTTTAGCGCGTACGGACCAGGTTACTCAGATTTTTATGGAAGCTCCTTACCGCAATATGCATATGCTTCAAGGTTTATTAAATACATTAGCAGAAGATACTTGGCTTTGCACCGCTTGGGAGCTGACTATGCCTGAGCAAGGAGTTGTTTCAGAGCCTGTGCATAGGTGGAAAAAGATGCCTTTACCCAACATAGAGAAAAAAGCGGCCATCTTTTTGATTAGCTGTCGCTAGAATTTATAAGAAGTTTAGATGAGCTCGGTTGCTACCGTATCATAAAAAAGAACGCCTTGCTGGGAAAGGCTTATCCTATTTGATTCTTTATGAATAAATCCTTGCTCTTCTAAGTCGGTAAGATTTTGTAATGTCTCCTGGCTAAGTGCACCATGTGTTTGTTGAAAAGCTTTTAAATCAATTCCTTCTCTCATTCTTAGGCGAATCGTTAATAGCTCTCTTTGGCTTGCCTCAGGATCTAGCTGTTCTTCAAAATCAAGAGGAAAATTCTCATTGCTCAATAGATAAGCATAACGCTTAAGGTGAGCAATGTTACGAAAACGTTTGCCTTTCCAATAGCTAAATGCCGAGGGACCAAATCCTAAGAAAGGACGACCTGCCCAGTAGCCTGTGTTATGCTTAGACTGAAAGCCCTCTTGAGCAAAAGCTGATATTTCATATTGCTTTAAGTGGCAGCTATTTAGCATTGCTTGAGCCATCTCATACATTTGTAAACTTAAGTCAGGATCTGGCAAAGTTTTCAGTAAAAGATTACGATATTTAAAAAAGGTAGTATGAGGTTCAATAGTTAAATTATAAAGCGATAAATGTTTGATGGGTAATTGGCTTACTTGCAAAAGCGTTTCTTTCCAAATGGCTAGAGTTTGGTTAGGAAGGTCGTACATGAGATCGATGGTAAGATTTTTTATCCCGGCTTCATAGGAGGTCCAAACTGCTTCGATAGCCTTTTCTGCGCTATGTTGTCTTTCTAGCTTTTCTAATAGAGTATTGCTGAGTGTTTGTATGCCTATGCTCACCCGATTGACACCGGCTAGCGCATAAGCTTGCATAAGAGAAAAAGTAATAGTTTCTGGATTGGCTTCGAGGGTAACCTCAGTGGTTAAAGGATCAAAGTTTACATCGCGTTTGATCCATTCAATAATTTCACTTAGATACTCTACTCCTAATAAAGAAGGCGTACCCCCACCAAAATAAATGCTAACAATTTCTTTATCGATAAGATCAGGAAGGCGTAACGACCATTCCTTAGCCAAAGCTTGCATGAAAATATCTTTCAGCTCTTGGCGATTAGGTAACACATAAAAGTGGCAATAGCCACATTTATGTGTACAGAAAGGTATATGAAAATAAAGACTAATAGGCTCTTTAGGGGGCGGCATTTAAATTGAATATCTTAATTTTTAACAAAGGAGGAGGCTCTTTATTCACTCTACCATTCATCTGCATCAGGGTCTATGATTCCTCCGCGGCGCCATCGATTGCGATCGCTGAAATAAGATTCCTCTTCTTCTTCCTCTTCCTCAGCATTTTCATCGCGTGTAGCTCCCTCTTCATCTTCAGTTTCATCCTTTTCCTCAATCACAGAGCTTTCTACATCAATGGCATCAGTCTCCATGTCAAAAGCTGTATCGCCTATGCCTGCCCCTGTATCTCCCATATCTATGTCAGGGATAGTTGGCATTTCGGTGTAGCCTGCTCGGGCTGTAGGGCGTTTAGGAGCTATATATTCTTCCGCTTCGCCACTTTCTTTTAGAAACTTAAGCCTTTCTTTCTCTTCTTCAATCTTAGTCTGAATAGCGCGTATTTCTTCCTTATGTTTATCCATATCCTTTTTAGGAACGAGGCCGAGCTTAAGCCATTGTTCAAGATCGTTAAGTTCTACTTCAAGTTTTTTTAATCTTTCACTTTTAATATGTTTCATGGGGTTCCTATAAGCTAACCTATTATTGGGGGATTTGTGTAGGCTTTTGGTTGCATGCTAAAATTTTAACAAATCATTTTATTTCCGTTCAAAAGATTTTACCTGTACAGCTTTTAAATGAAAATAGCCAGCAACTATTAAAAAAAATAGTTCCGCTAAAATAAACAGATAATAATAAATTTCGCCCCCTGCTCCAAATCCATAGCTATGTAATCCTGTACCTAAGATGTAGTTCACTCCATACCATGTAAAGCTAATAGCTAGCAAGCCTAATATCGACCCCATTGCTAATCCAAAGAAATAGATATGCTTAAAGGTGTAGGCATGGATGAAGATAAGATAAATGCAGCTAGAGATAAAGGCCCATGATTCTTTAGGATCCCAATCCCAAAAGCGGCCCCAACTTTGAGCTGCCCAAATCCCTCCTAATAGAGTACCTGGAATAAGAAGAATAACTCCCACATAGACTGCTTGCAAAATTGTTTGGCCTAATTCTCGCATCTCGGACGTTTCCTGTTTATGAATTAAATATTGACAAAGGTAGATCTGTCCTAAAACGCCTGCTAAAGCAAAGACTCCGTAGCTGCCTACTACCATTAAAACATGAATAATTAACCAATAGTGAGAATCTAAAACAGCTTGAACATTTTCTAAGCTGCTTCCTAAGCCCGTCACTTTAATCATAATAATTAAAGCTAACGCTACGATAGATGCGCTTAACATAATGAATGAATTTTTTATTTTCCTTGCAAGCGCAAGGCTTGTCAATACAGCGATCCATGGTACATAAATCACGGTTTCAAACATATTGGATACCGGAGGACGCTCTAAAATAAGACAGCGAAGAACTAAAATTAGAGTATTTAAACAAAATGCTAGGAAGATACAGCAAGAACCAATTTTATTAAATTTTTGCTTTTTCTGGCTAAGTCCAATGGAGAATAGGATAATAGCTAAGCTGTAGAGAGCGATAGTGGCTTCGATTAAAGGTAATTGATAATACCAATGCTCCATTCTTAACTTTTTGATAGAAGGATAGGTAAGAGATTTCCCCCAAGCCTTTTGAATAGGCTGTCCAATTAAAGGATGATAATTATCCATCAGTAGATTAGCTAGCTGCTGCTTATATTCTTTATTGTTATAATCCTTGATAAGCTTATAGTAAAGGTCGCGTAGCTGCTCAAACTGTTCATTAGGATAAAGAGTAAAATTGGAAATAGGCTCTAATAGATTTTTTTCTACATTGTAGTGATGCATGGTAAGAGCATTAAGAGAATACCATTCCCCATCTTTTGCGGGCAAAACCTTGAGGATTGTGCCCGCATAAGCTAGTCTTTGGCTTAAAGGATATTCTTGCTCAAGAAATTCTGCGATTTGATAGGGGGCTAAGTTTTTTGCTGTTAAGTGCCGATAAAGGGCTTGATACTCCTTATCTCCCTCGGCATAAGGACCTTTCAGATAGGAAAACTGTTTTAAAGCTTGTAAAATTCTTAAAATTTCTTCATTAAGATGGCGATGTTTTTTAACATGGTCAGAAGTAAGCTCCTCACTGGGATCGGAAGTCATAAATCCGGGCTTAAGGTATTGCCAAGGAGGGTTTTTAGGATGGGCGGTAATAAAAACTTGACCTTTTTTGAAGATCGCCCAGAGCCCAGAAGATAGATGACTTAACTCCATTTTTTCTCTATTGGCGTAGTTAGGAGCTTCAAAATAAGCCTTAAGGAAATGGTAGGTCACTAATTCTTTAATCAAGGCAAGATTAGTTTTTTTGCGCTCATAAATCGCTTGATGAAGCTGTTGATAGGTAAAATAATTATCTTTCACGGGAAGGTCTAATAATTGTTTCAAGCGGGCCGAGTAAATCCAAAAAAGGGGAGTGTCATCCCAGTGATAATGAGCCTGAAATTGAAGATGCCAAAGAAGAGATAAGGCTGAAGGCCCAATCCTATGGAAAGCTTGATAATGCTGTGACTTGATAGATTGTCGATGATAATAGCCTTCAAGCCATAAGCGAGCTGTTACCTCCAAAGGTCTAAACCGGCCTTTAAAAGAGGTAGGCACCTCCTTCAAAGCTAGTTCGCTTAGCTCATAACTATTCAATGAAGAGGAAGGAATCAAAATTATTAGTAATAATAAAAATAATAAAAGATAAAAAAAAGTTTTCAGCCAACCTAAATAAATTTTGCACGCCTTATCCATTTACTTAACCTATAAGTCCTACTGTTTTTCGCTATCTTATTGAAAATAATCTTTTGCAGCAAATAGATGATGAGTTTATCCTTTAAAGGAAAAGCTTGGCTTAAAGCAAGTTATACAGTGTTCTAAGATAAGATTTAAAATGTAATTAACAATTTTTAATTAATTAACTGTAATAGTTCTTTATTATAAATATTAAATATGTTATTGTATAAATTTAAATTTGGACACAATATGGCAGCAAGAAATATAAATGAATTGGGTTCACGTGCTTTTCATATTTATGAAGGACCTACCCATCAGGCGGATAAAAGAGAAAAAATAGGAAATTTATTTTATTTTTTTGCTAATGTAGCTTTTGGTAAGAAAATAATCTTTCAAAAAGATGGGTATTCGGTAAAAGTTAGGAGCCTTGCTCTACGCATTTTAGCAGGCATGGCTGCTATTGTTTGCTTTAAGCTTACCATCATAGGTAGGATTTTGATTGCAAGCTCAGCCTCCCATCGCTTAGCATTCGATGCTCTTGTAAACATGCATTGCTCTTCTGCAAATAGCCTTTTACCTTCTAACCATAATAGCTCCGTTGATTCCTATGTAAGGCGGTCTTATGCAAATACCGTTATCAAGGCTAGTCCACAAAAAGGCTTTGAAGGTTTAAAAAAGGTAAAGAGGCTTCCTCTTAACAACTCTAGCTCGCTCAAGCCAAAATCGGCAGTTCTGAATGCTCCTTTTGTTGTAACCCCTAAGATTTTATCTAGCGTTAAGCTAAAGCCTATTCAACCAGGTCTTCCTCATGCTTCAGCTAAAGCAAATGTAAACACTAGCCTGAGCCCTTTGCAAGCCACAGCTAAGCAGATAACTAAGAGCAGCAGCCCTATCTCCAGTTTATCAGTACCGTACCAAGAAACTCTAATGAGGGCTCATTTGGATGTGGCAAGCTCAGAATCAAGCCAGCAAGATTTAGTGGCTCATAAATCGATGAGTATGCCAGATCTTTTGTTAAATATGACGGGTGCATTTTGGTGCAAGCTTTCGCAGCTTAAGGAGAAAAATACTTCATCCGCAGGGGAAGAAAAATCTCCTATTGAGGAAAGTGAATGGGAGCTAAGCGATGATGATCAAAATGGCCAATTTGATTATACCGAGCTCGACCGGGAATTTTTAAATAAAAATCGCTCTTATGACCCATCTGGTAGCATGAGGAGTGCTACAAGTAAGAATTCTTATAGCGCTTTAGGAAAAAAAGAAAAAACTTCAGAGGAAGACCAATTAGAAAAGGCCTCATGTCAAGAGTTATTAACGAGCAGCTTAAATAGCTTACGCCTAGCTATAGCACAAGATGAAAGCGATAGTGAAGAGGAAAGCTTAGACTTTGCCTTTTAGAAATGATTGGATAAAAACTATCCCGCTGTTCTTTAAGATTTATCGGTTAATACCTCCCGTGTTTTATAAATACCCTAGGTATTCTTTATTATTTATTCTAGATTTTTTGTTAAGGCTTTGCTTATCTGTCAAGCCATAGGAAATCAATTTCCGCCTCGTTTCTCTACCTCTTATCTCTATAAACTTCTAAACAGGCTTTTTAAAGTTGTAATTGTAAACTATTTGGGTATTTATTAATATGCACGTTGGTATTCAAATTTTTGCATAAAGGTGTCATATGGCTACACGTGTTACTAAACTTAAGTTTTTTTCTATAGATGCCTCTCCCGCTAATTGGGCTCTCCATAAAGCTGTTTTAAGTGAAACAGGTAGATGTCGTTTAGCTGCGCGTGGTTGGGTGTTTGTGTCAACAATATCTTGTGTGCCTTCTGCAGGCCAACAACTAGCTAATCTTATTATCAAAATGGCTGCTGCTACCTATATCACTACCTTAGGTCAAATACCTGCTTTGAAAAAAAGAAGTTGGAGTAAGCTTGAAAGCTATAACCTCATCTCTGAAAATCTTTCCAAAAGCTGGGTGAATGTTGCTTTGCATGCCTATAAATTTGTAATGTTTTTAACTATTTCTCCTATTTGTTGTTTAATAACTGGTATCGTTTCGCCTAAAACCTGCAAAGATATTCATGATAAATTGCACCTTACAGGTCCGCAGCAAGCCCAAGTTGGCTTAAATGAATCACCTTCTGACCCTACCTCTTTACCATCTTCTCAAGCAGTTGAATCTTTGCCTGCTGCTAAAAAAGCTGCGCTATCTACAGATACGCAATCTCGTCCTCTACCTGCCATTCCTAGTAATGGAGTGCCTCCACCCCCACCACTCCCACCTAATAGCTTCATCAATCCCTCAAACATAGAAGAGGAGAAGGATGTCGAAGATTTGCTAGACCTTATTTTAGCGATGAAGTTAAAAAGTGTAACTCCCCAAGAAGCTGAAGAGCATTCCGAAGCTGAAAACGATATCTTACTACAAACATTCGGAAGTGCCTTTAACCAAATGGCTAATAAGCTAAGTAACGAGCCAGGATCAACAAATAGCTCGGCACGTAACTCGGTAAACTTGGATGAATGGCGGGATAGCCCCAGTCATTCTGCACGTAACTCAACCATGTACGCACAAGAGCCACTCTTAATAGGGATAGAACGAGAAAAGCTAGTGGAGGAAGAGCTCGTACAAAGGTTAGAGGCAGTCAAAAATGACGATGAGCATGTAGAAAGCCAGGTCCAGCTTCCTGCTCAAGGTGACATTAAAAAAGAAGCGCAGACTTTGGAAGACAAGAGAGAAAAAGATAATGAGCAAGAGAAAACTTTATCGATGGAAGATATTCATCAGAAGATAAAGAGAAGACGCCGTGCGCTTGAGACTTTTAATACGCTAACGGCAGCTCAGCAATCTCTTATCCGTACTAAACTTAACCCTAATCAGAAAAATATTCTTAACAAACTAGTTGAATTGCCACCTGAACCCAAAGCTGAACCTCAGCATGGAAGCACAGCCAACAAATCAGCAAAGGTGGCTGCGGAAACTAATAACTCAGCTGCTTCTAAAAGCAACAAAAGGCGAAGAAGAAGGAATGCTGCTAGAAAAAATGTTAAGCCTTCTTAGGGCTTTACATGGAGGCAGGGTGGTAGCAGAAGTATTAAATCACAAAAGCTTATTTAATAACTTCTTCGCTTCACCTCCCTCTATGTTTATAAAAATCAATGTTGTATGCGCATGCCTAAGCTGAAAAATATATTAAAGTGTTTAGGTTTTTATAGATTAACTATAGACTTTTTGAGCGGGTTTTTAAGTGGCTCTTAAGCTTATAGAAAAAAAACCGGCCTTGACGATGAGGGAGCTGATAGGGTGTGTGAAACAAATGGCAGGCGCAACGATTGAATCCTGCAGACTCTTTTAACGTCTCTTGTAGGGTTGCATCCACCAAAGTAACCCAATTCCTAAACTTATCATCAGCACCCCGGGGTAGGTGAGCCAATATTTAGCAGGATCATAATTCACTAAAATCTGTGCATGTTGGACAGCCACTTCCGTAGGCGGGGAGAGATTGGCTAAGTAAAAACGATAGCCCTCAGGCGTTTGGTAGATATTATTCATGCTAAGGGTTTTTTCTATCCTAGTATTCCTTTTTAAATCATGGATAAAAATATCACTTTCATAGCTATAAGGCTGGGTGGTACCTGGATAATTGATTTGCCGAGCATCATGTAAACGTATTTTATAAGGAATATCCCTAAATAAAGGTTGAAAACGTATAAGATACTTCCCTTTCAAAACAGGCCAAAGAAGCTTCTTGCCGTATGGGTCATAGGTGAGAGTAATAAGCTCTTTATAAGTGCCTTCTTTTAACTCCAAGGTAAGCAAAGGCAGATTATGCTCCCATTTAGGCAAGGATTTAGCTTTGGTTTGCTTTAAAGTCAGAGGGCTCTTGAGTATCACCTCATCTGCGTTTAAACTAGCTGAAAGGACACTAGCCTCCTCGCTAGAAAGGCTTTTTGTAGCTAAAGGAGCATTGTAAAGTAAATGTGCGATGAGTTCTACTTTAGAGGGCGGGTAGCTAAAATTTTCTTCTTTATTCTGAATTTGATAGCTTATATAAGCTTTTTTTATCTCTTCCATAGCATAAGAGTTATCTGGCAGCACGTTGATCAATAGGGCTAATTGCTGGGCCCTTAGGGGTGCTAAGGGAGATAATATTTTTAGAACCTTATCAAAATATAAGCGGCTTGCATGGTAAGAACGAATGATCTGCAGAGAGTGCATAGGCTCACGTAGGTTAGATAAAGTGATACCGTACGCTTTTAAATAAGCTGACAGGGCTTTAGCAGAAAACGTAGCTGGCATCCTAGAAGGAGGTGGTAGCTGTGAAGCTACAGCAAATAATTGCTGCGCAAACAAAGAGATCATATGATCCATATTATTGTTATCTAATGACACAAACGGGAGTGCAAAAGGCCATTTTCTCTTTGTTAAAATTTGCGAAAAATTTTTTCCTTCCTCCAATTCTTTTTCAATTTCCTCCAGGAAAAGGCATAGCCATCCGCAGGCATACTGCTCTTGTTGTGGGAGAATGTTCCAGTTTAGCTTATGAAAAAGCCTCTCTAATGAAGGCGAATAAGGAGCTGTAAATAATAAAGAGGAGGAGTTTTCCCAAGCGTGGAGAAAATTTACTGTGGCCTCTGCAAACTCTTGATGAGACGCATCAGCGGCCTGCTTTAGCAATTGTAGGGGAGGAGAAAGAGTAGAATATTGTTCTATGCCTTGCCGTAACTTTATGGCAATCCGTAAGAGTTCTGCTTGCTCTTTATCTGTACGGCTGCAAGGAAAATCTTCAAAGGGGAACGACATTTGCACTTGATATCCTTCAAATCCATCCTCATAAGCGGTAATGGATGTAAGCTTTTCCTTTGTGCAAGATTGAGTATACACCTCGCCATGGGCATTAAAAAAGTAAAGATAATTATCTTCTTGCTCGTCTTGCATAATTAAGCAGGTGGGCTCTTTAAACAAATCAAGAGTAAAAGGCAGCTTCCCCCTATGAGGGCTAGAGATATTTTGATTAAGCAAACTATCGGGACCAGCAAGCCGGATCACCATTTTTTCATGGTTAATTTGCACCTGCAAAGTAGGTTGTGTCAGCTCATTCAATGTAGGGTCGTCCCAATCCAAAGCAAAAGAAAATTGAGCTGTATCTATCTCTAAAGGAGCTAACAAAAGTTTAGCTAAAGACTCTTCTACAAGGGTTTTTCCTCCTTCGGTTTCAGAAATCTTTACAGTTAAATTTTGCAGATAGAAATATTTAGCAGCCTCACTGATAAAAGGAGTTTTTAAGGCAATTAAGTTCCACGGCTGAGCATTTTCATGATGAAGATGAGCTTTAAAAGGGGGGAGAAGAGGCTTGTTATCCTGGAATTCTATTAAAGGAATGGGGGTTATACCTGTAATGATAGCTTGATTGCCTTTAACCCATGTTTCTTTATGCTCATAAGAATGAGGAGCATAATCAATCACCCTCATCTCTACATCCTCAAACTTCACCGGTTGGTGTATCAATTGATTTAAAGGATACTCTCTTTGAATCTTCTTATAAGCGTTTTCTATTCCCTTTTTCTCTAAATGGATAGCATAAGTATGCGGAAGAAAGATTTGGTGGCTAGCCCCCCCTTCTATAATACCCATACAGCCTTGAATACCATAATAATTGTTGATAATAAGACCGCTTAATAGCATGAGTAGTCCGCAGTGAGTTATCAAAAAGGGAATATGCCTAACACGAAAAGGCCATCTTCTTAAGGCGGAGACCAAAATATTAATAAAAAATCCTCCTGCTAGGCTACGAAATAGGGGATTGTGATAGGTAAGATAGGCAGAAGAAAGGTGAGACTGGCTTTGCGCTTCTAGAAGTGTTCCTAAAGCTGCTACAAGAATTGCTAGTGCCAGTAGCATGATGGCAAGTTGTATGCTTCCTAAAAAATGATAAAATTTTAAAAGATGTTTCATCATAAATCTTCAATAAGGTGGAAACTTCGAGCAAAAGCAATGATAGACTGCCGGTATCTTTGCATTAAGAATGGGGGGCCTATAGCTTTGATGGTTACATCGCTTCTCATTTGTCTATATTTTTTTAGAAGGTAAGGAGAGCCTGGGGCGACAAGGTGGTGATAATGTTCAGGAGCTAATTGTAAAATCCAAGCAAACATTGTTGTTTGGCTCCCCTTTATCTCTCCTGTAGCTTCAAACCAAAAGCCACAATACCCTCCAAAGGCTTGAGATGTTAGGGAGACAGTCTCGGGATCCAATGGATGAAGCTGCTTTTTCCAACGAGAAATATAGGTAAAAGGGGAGGGGCGTTGATAGATATTATCGGAGGGAAAATTATGGATAGTAATAGAAACTTTTTCATCCTGATGAACAATATAAAATTCTATAATTGCTTGCCTAGTATCAGCTCGAGGATCTAAAGGAGAAGGATGGTGTTGTATCCAATTAGCATCCACTTTTAAGCGGTAGATAATCGGTTTACTTTCAGAGGCTTCCTCACCACGTGCGGCAATTTCCACGTATTTTAAAGTAGCATTGGAAGAATCTTGAGTTGAACAGCTGCAGCTGATCCAAGTGAGCAATATAATTGTGAAGAATTTTATTCTCATCAAAAGCTTTTATAAATAAGGGATTTTTAATAAAATTAGAGGCCCATATAGCTAAAAAATTCTTTATCTGCCTAAAGTGCTAGACGTTTGTAACTTCTCTAAGTCTTAGTCTTTTTACCTAAATCAGACCTTGTTGCGTAAATGCTTTAATAGCTCCTCTAAAGATATATCACATAAGTTAGCACCCATTGTCTTGGGCATTCCAAGTTTTGTCCTCTTGTTCATAACCAAGGATTTGGCATATAATGCGCTTGTTGATAAGCTAATTTCCTAGAGCGAAACTATCCTCCAAAGCTTCTTTTAAAGTGGCACATCGCCGTTTCGGCAAACTATCTTCTGTGATAGCCGCAAAGCTTCTTCCAGAGCTGCCTGGTCTCCTCATCTTCTCCAAAGCCTTGAATGATTTTTAAAGCATTATTTTTTTTCATCAAAGGTTTGTCCGCCTCTTAGCTTAGCCTTCCTTCTCTTTTTGGAGGTACCAAAGGATCTATATCCCGCACATAAGATGATCGACACGAAGCTTGTCTATCATAAGCGCCATCTCTATAAGCAGTTTGTACACTCTTTGGTAGCTCAAAGATCATTTGGCTTGCCACTGAATCACCGACTTTATTGCTCTTTATTAATTCTCTTAAAATAATCTTATGCGAATCTGGGCAAATGGCTAGATGAATCTTTCTGCAAATTCTTCGCTTGGCTTTGCCATGCTGGTGCGCTTTCCACTCTCTTTCGCTATAGACCTTTACTCCAGAGGAATTAAAGACTATGTCTGTTGGACGCTTTAAGGCTTAACTTTTTAAGCCCTTGCCTAAGCTTCTTAGCACGCCTGCAAATGCGTGTATAACAAGGAATAGGCAAACCCAAAGCCAGCAAAGTAATCAGCGATAACAAAAATCCTCGCAAGGCTTAGGAGGGGCAAATGATAAACCGCTCCAATCAACAGCGTGCATAGGATAGCATCAGCAGAGTAAATTCTTGGGCGTCCCTTCTTACCCATGCTTTTATTTTCCCTCCATCCTTTAATGGTTTCACCCGAAAGCTATAAAGTTATGCTTTCTCTTTGCACTAAAGCTTTGTTATACTCGGGCCCATTACGTAGGCGGTAGTTAAGCTTTTTTCCATAGCTTGCCTATATTTTTGTTTTTGTAAACTAATTTTATAGCTCTTAAGAGTGAAAGAGCAATCTTATCGCCTACACTTCTTATCATTTACGCAACAACACCACTTTAAGGCGAAAATGCTTTAAATCATGTTGGATTATATAGTAGGAGATAACGCTCTCTATACGCCAACTACCTCACAAGTCTTTAAAAGAGAACAAAGCTTATTTGCCACGCGTGTGTCTATGCAAATCAAAGAGGTCAAAGAACTCATATTTGAAGCGCCTTACGACAAAACTGTAGAGATACGAGCTTTTAAGGCTACCCCTTTGCTATGCCGGTGTTGAACAAAGATGGGTAGTCATCCTCAGCCAAGCGGCCTATCCAAGAGAATGCCGTACTTTAGCCAAGCATTACCTTAAGGGCAATGAAAAAGAAGCCCAAGCCTTTATTAAGCTCCATACAGTAAGAGTTTTTATGTCCAAGCGATGCTAAACGTCCATTAGATGAGTTTGTAAAAAAACTTAAATATATATAGCTCATAGAACTTCGATGTATTGCAAATCAAACGCATACTACGTCTAATCGGCCTAAAGCTGAGCAAAAACCTTTTATATCTAGTTATCGCCTACAAGACATAATATCTTGCTCTTTGCTTAACAAGTTAGCCGATACCCCTCTTGTAATAAGGATACGAATTCGTTTGACTTGCTTTTTTAATTTTTTTATATTGCCTTTATAAATAAAAATGCTGAGAAGTCATTACTACCCAAGGAAATAAGATGCATTCTATCTCATCGACATCTATTGAAAGCTTGCCCAATGAATTGCTACTCCCTATCTTAGAGGCTTGCGCAGTTCCTTCCTTATTTAGCGTCTGTAAAAGATGGCATCATCTGCTGGCTTCTGAAGTGATGCCTTCTCTTTATAAAAAAATAGGTAAAGTACATGTTCCTCAAGGAAATGTTAAGGAGCAAGCTTTTATTGTAGATAGGATTTATAAGCTGAATGATAGGCTTTCCGAAGGAGAAAAAGCTAAGGCAATCTTCAAGGAGGCCTTTACTCTAGCTAAATCCCTTGCTCCTGCGGAGCTAGAATTTAAATGGGAAACCCAGGAAAAAAGGTGCTTTACTTTGGCTAACTATGCCTCTTATCTTATAAATATTAATCGTCTGTTAATGTGGAAAGCACTGCCTGGTGGAGGGGCATACTTAAGTCAAGAAAAAATCAAGTATTTACCTTTAGAAAAAAAAGGAGAGCTTCTTAGAGATTGGATTGAAGAAAATTGTAAAAACATCACGGCTTTAGATTTATCTAAAGCACGCTTGACTTACTTACCCCCAGAAATAGGCCAATTGTCTCAGCTGCAAGAGCTTGATTTAAGCCAAAACCAACTCACCAACCTTCCTGCAGAAATCGGGCAGCTATCTCAGCTGCAATGGCTTCACTTAAATCAAAACCAGCTCACTAGCCTGCCTGCAGGAATCGAGCGGTTGCCTCAACTGAAAGGGCTTTACTTAGACCAAAACCAACTCACCAACCTTCCTGCAGGAATCGGGCAGCTATCTCAGCTGCAATGGCTTCACTTAAATCAAAACCAGCTCACTAGCCTGCCTGCAGGAATCGAGCGGTTGCCTCAACTGAAAGGGCTTTACTTAGACCAAAACCAGCTCACCAGCCTGCCTACAGAAATCGGGCAGCTGTCTGAGCTGCAATATCTTCGCTTAAATCAAAACCAGCTCACTAGCCTGCCTGCAGAAATTGGGCAGCTGTCTCAGCTGCATACGCTTGAATTAAATCAAAACCAGCTCACCAGCCTTCCTACTGAAATCGGGCAATTGTTTCGGCTGGCACGGCTTGACTTAAATCAAAACCAGCTCACCAGCCTGCCTGCAGAAATCGGGCAGCTGTCTCAGCTGCAAAGGCTTTACTTAAATCAAAATCAGCTCACCAGCCTGCCTGCAGAGATAGGGCAATTGTCTTCGCTGCAAGAGCTTTACTTAGACCAAAGCCAGCTCACCAGCCTGCCTGCAGAGATAGGGCAATTGTCTGAGCTGCAAAGACTTTACTTAAACCAGAACCAGCTCACCAGCCTTCCTGCAGAAATTGGGCAATTGTCTGAGCTGCAAAGACTTTACTTAAACCAGAACCAGCTCACCAGTCTGCCTGCAGAAATCGGGCAATTGTCTGAGCTGCTACATCTTTACTTAAATCAAAACCAGCTCACCAGCCTGCCTGCAGAAATCGGGCAATTGTCTGAGCTGCGAACGCTTTACTTAAATCAAAACCAGCTCACCAGCCTGCCTGCAGAAATCGGGCAGCTGTCTCAGCTGCAAAGGCTTTACTTAAATCAAAATCAGCTCACCAGCCTGCCTGCAGAAATTGGGCAGCTGCCTCGGCTGCAAAGGCAAGAGCTTGAATTAACGGGAAATCCTTTGAAAGATATTGCAGAAAAAATAAGGCAGCGTTTCCAATTGTAGAATCGCCTTAAGTACTTTTTAAATTGAGGGTGAGCTAAAATGGAGTAAAAAACTTTTAGCCAACTTATCTTTAAGCAAATCATCCGCTTTCCTTCCCGCCACTTAAGTAAGCTTAAGCTAACCTACACATTTATAATGACAAGAAGTTTTTCTTTTTTTCTGCAGAGTGTTATGGCTGGAAGGACCAGGGTTAACGCATTATAAATAAATTTTTTAAAAGTTCTTCTCTGTAAGTAATATTAGACCTCTTTCGAAACTCACGTATTTAATTCCCAGTTATAGATTGCTGCAATTAAGTTGAAGCGAAGTGCAAACCTTTTACGTCTATTTCTGTAACGATCGGCTATAATTTTAAATCGCTTAAGGAGGCCAATCACGTTTTCATTGGCAACTCTTTCTCTGGATAAACTTTGATTTGTTCTTTTATCCTCTTGAGTTAAAGGCTTCTTCTTACT